>JAJYAB010000087.1 GCA_021779775.1 Actinomycetes bacterium | reverse complement strand
CACGGCGCCGCGCAGCTGCTCCCACAGCGCCTCGGGCGAGGCGGTGCTCCCCTTGCCCAGCAGGACGACGTTGACCGGCAGCCCGTCCGTCGCCTCCAGCATCCGCTCCGTGTGCCACGAGCCGGGGGTGACCGTGGTCGCCTTCGTTCCCTCGGTCGGGCCCGTGCCACCGCCGATGAGGGTGGTGACCCCGGCACCGACGGCCTCGGCTACCAGCTGGGGGCACACCAGGTGCACATGGCAGTCGACGGCCCCGGCGGTGAGGATCTTGCCGTTGCCGGCCAGGATCTCCGTCGACGGGCCGATCACCAGGTCCCGGTGGACGCCGTCCATGGTGTCGGGGTTGCCGGCCCGCCCGAGGGCCACGATGCGACCGTCGCGGATACCGACGTCGGCCTTCACCACCCCCCAGTGGTCCAGCACCACGGCGCCGGTGATCACCATGTCGGGCGTGCCCTGCGCCCGGGTGGCGGTCGACTGCCCCATCGACTCACGGACCACCTTGCCGCCGCCGAAGACGGCCTCGTCACCCCCGACGCACGCGTCGTCGGTCACCTCGATGAACAGGTCGGTGTCGGCCAGGCGGATGCGGTCGCCTGTGGTCGGCCCGTACAGCAGGCGGTATCGGTGCCGGTCGAGCTCCATCAGGATCCGCCGCCGGGTGCGTCGAGGGGCCCCCCCACCGCGCCGCGCAGCCCGGCCACCACCCGTCGCCCGCCCAGGGGCACCACCTGCACCGACCGCTCCACCCCCGGCTCGAAGCGCACCGACGTTCCGGACGGCACCGCCAGGCGCTGGCCGCGCGCGGCATCCCGGTCGAACTGGAGGGCAGGGTTCGCCTCGGCCAGGTGAAAATGCGAGCCCACCTGCACGGGGCGATCACCCGTGTTGAGCACCTCCAGCTCCGTGACGGTCCGTCCCGCGAAGAGGACGACGGGACGCGAACCGACGACCACCTCCCCGGGCACCACCTCTTCGGGCGCCGGCATCCCAGGAACCTCGGTCGGCCTGGTCACGGGATCGGATCGTGGACGGTCACGAGCTTGGTGCCGTCCGGGAAGGTCGCCTCCACCTGCACCATGGGCAGCAGCTCCGGCACCCCTGCCATCACCTCGGCCCGGGTCACCACGTGGCGGGCGTCCTCCATCAGATCGGCGACGGTACGCCCGTCGCGGGCGCCCTCCAGCACGTAGGAGGACACCAGGGCCACCGCCTCGGGGTGGTTAAGGAGCACACCGCGGGCACGGCGGTCCCGGGCGACCATGGCTGCCAGCGACACCAGCAGGCGCTCCTGCTCGTGGGGAGTGAGGCGCATCGCCTGGCACCGTACGCCGGTGGCGCAGCCACCGAAAGTCCGAGCCGGGGTGGTTCACGCGCTGTTCACGCAGCGGACAACCGGCCGAAACGGCGATCGGGCACGATGGCCGACGACTCACCCCATGTGAGGCGCACCTAGGGTTCCGCCCTCCGGTCACCGGAGGGGCCTGGTCCGAGAGGTGCAGGCGGCCCGTCCACCCGGGTCGTTCCACGGAGGGAGAAAAGCCCGGGAGATCACCGCCCTGCGATCGCCGCAGGGGATCTCGGAGGGACTCCCATGACCGACCGGCGCAGTGATCCGTCGTTGCTGCACGACCACTACGGACCCGAGGCGGCCTACGCCGTGGCAGCGGAGGCGATGTTGCCGACCGACCGCTTCGAGGAAGAGGTGGCCCGCGGCCTACGGCTCGGCCTCCCCGCAGCCGACTCGATCACCGACCGCCGCATCCCCACCTTCTCGCGTGGCGAGCTGCCCCACTTCGCCGGCATCAACACCTTCCTGAAGGCGCCCTACGTGGAGGACGTGCACACCTGCGGCAACTACGACGTGGCGGTGCTCGGTGCCCCCTTCGACGGGGGGACGACCTACCGCTCGGGGACCCGCTTCGGACCGCAGGGGATCCGGAAGATCTCCGCGCTGTACGGACCGTACAGCTTCGAGCTGGGGGTCGACCTGCGCGAGTCCATCACCATCGCCGACCTCGGGGACATCTTCACCATCCCCGCCAACATCGAGAAGACCTTCGACCAGATCTCCAAGGCGGTGGCCCACGTCTACGCCTCGGGCGCGCTGCCGGTCGTCCTCGGAGGCGACCACTCCATCGGCTACCCCACGGTGCGGGGGGTGGCTCAGCACCTGCAGGGCAACCTCGGCATCATCCACTTCGACCGCCACGTCGACACCCAGCAGACCGACCTCGACGAGCGGATGCACACCACGCCGTGGTTCCACGCCACGGACATCCCCAACGTGCCCCCGCAGAACCTCGTGCAGATCGGCATCGGCGGCTGGCAGGCCCCGCGCCCTGGCGTGAAGGTCGGGCGCGAGCGCGCCACCACCATCATGACCGTCACCGACTGCGTGGAGATAGGTATCGAGGCGGCAGCCGAGCGTGCCCTCGAGGTGGCCTGGGCGGGCGCCGAAGCCGTCTGGCTCAGCTTCGACGTCGACTGCCTCGACGCGGCGTTCGTACCGGGAACCGGCTGGCCGGAGCCTGGCGGGTTCCTGCCCCGCGAGGTCCTGAAGTTCGTCCAGCTGATCTCCGAGCGACCGCTGGCGGGCATCGAGGTCGTCGAGTGCTCCCCGCCATACGACAACGCGGAGATCACCTCGCTCATCGCCACCCGCGTCATCTGCGACACCCTCGGCTGCCTCGTGCGAGCCGGCCACCTGCCCCGCCCGAGCACGACCTGACCCGACCCCACCACCCCGAGGAACCCACACGACCCGACGACCCCCCAGGAGGTACCGAACCGTGACCGCCACCCTCGAAACCGCCCCACCCCGGAGCACCGGCGCAGGAGCCGACGCCGCCGACCTGCAGGCCTTCGGCTACCAGCAGCAGCTACGGCGCCGCCTCGGCCCGTACTCGTCGTTCGCCGCCGGGTTCTCCTTCGTGTCGATCCTGACGACCGTGTTCCAGCTGTTCGCCTTCGGCTTCTCCTTCGGGGGCGCCGCCTTCTTCTGGACGTGGCCGATGGTGTTCATCGGCCAGATGATGGTCGCCCTGGTGTTCGCCGAGCTGGCAAGCCGGTACCCGATCTCCGGGTGCATCTACCAGTGGTCGCGCCGGGTCAGCCGGGGGCTGGTCGGGTGGATGGCCGGATACGCCATGCTGCTCGGCCAAGTCGTCAGCGTTTCGGCGGCAGCCATCGCCCTGCAGGTGGTGCTACCCCAGGTCTGGTCAGGGTTCCAGCTGGTGGGCGGCGGCTCCTCCGTCGCCTCGGTCAGCGGTGCGGAGAACGCCGTGGCGCTCGGCGCCATCCTCATCCTGGCCACCACCGTGATCAACGTGGTGGGGGTGAAAGTGATGGCCATCGTCAACGACGTGGGTGTCACCTGTGAGCTGATCGGGGTGGCCCTGATGGTGGCGCTGCTCTTCGTGCACGCCAAGCGCGGCCCGGGAGTCGTGCTGCACACCACCGGGGTCACCAGCCACGGCGGCTACGCCTTCGCCTTCCTGGCCTCGGCACTGATGGCGGCCTACGTGATGTACGGCTTCGACAGCGCCGGCGAGCTGTCCGAGGAGACCCACCGACCACGGCGCACCGCCCCCCGGGCCATCGTGAAGGCACTGGCCGTCTCGGGGATCGGCGGCGCCCTGCTGCTGCTCGCTGCGCTGATGGCAGCGCCGAAGCTGACGGATCCCAACCTGTCCACGGTGGGGCTGCCCTACGTGATCACCAGCCGCCTCGGGACCGGCGTCGGCAAGCTCCTCCTCGTCGACGTGTCGGTGGCGATCTGCGTGTGCACCATGGCGATCCAGACGGCAGCTTCGAGAATGATGTTCTCCATGGCGCGCGACGGTGCCCTGCCGATGTCGCGACCGCTGGCCCGGGTGTCGAGGCGCACCGGCACCCCCGTCGTCCCCGCGGCGCTCGTCGGGCTGGTGGCCGTGGCCATCCTGCTCGTCAACGTGGGCCAGGCACAGCTGTTCTCCGCCATCACGAGCGTCGCCGTCGTCATCGTGTACGGCGCCTACCTTCTGGTGACGGCACCGATGCTGGTACGGCGGTTGCGCGACCGGAACTGGGCGGCCGGTGCCGGCGACGGTCCCGCACCCGCTGCAGGCGAGGGCTTCTCGCTCGGGCGGTGGGGAGTCCCGGTGAACGTGCTGGCCGTCGCGTACGGCGCCTTCATGATGGTCAACATCGGCTGGCCCCGCGCCGCGGTCTACGACCCGGCAGGGGGGCACTGGTACCTGCACTGGTTCTCCGTGCTCTTCGTGGTGGGTGCCGCCGTCATCGGCCTTGGCCTCTACCGGTGGCGAAGCGTCCAGCAGACGCCTGCGGTCGCCGCGAGTGGACCGGCGCCCCGTCGCTACGCCGACTCCCACCGCCGGGCGATGGCTTCCGGAGGCTCGGGGCGGGCATAGAGAAACCCCTGGTAGAGGTCGCAGCCGAGGCTGGCTACCGCTTCGAGCTGCTCGGGACGCTCCACCCCCTCGGCGATGATCCGCAACCCGAGCCCGTGGCCCAGCTCGGTGATGGCCGACACGATGCGGCCGTCCTCCTCGCTCTCGCCCAGACCCACCACGAACGACTGGTCGATCTTCAGGTAGCTGACCGGCAGCCGCTTCAGGTAGCTGAGCGAGGAGTAGCCGGTGCCGAAGTCGTCGATAGCCAGCCTGACCCCGGTGGAACGCAGGTCGTCGAGGACTGCATGGTTGGCCGGCTCGTCCGCCACGAACCCCGACTCGGTGATCTCGAGGACGAGGGCGCTCGGCGGCAGCCCGCTGTCGCGCAGAGCACGGTGCACCGCCGGCATGAGCTGCTCCCCGTCGAGCTGGCGCGGCGACACGTTGACCGTCAGGAACGCCTGCTCGGCAGCCGGGTGGACGGCGCGCCAGCGGGCCATCTGCCGGCACCCCTCGGCGAGCACCCACGATCCGAGCTCCACGATCAGATCCGACTCTTCCGCGAGTGCGACGAAGCGCCCGGGGAACAGCAGCCCGCGTGTGGGATGCCTCCATCGGACGAGGGCCTCCAAACCCAGCATCCGCCCGCTGTGCAACGAGACCACGGGCTGGTACTCGAGGTGGAGCCCGCCCGTGGCGATCGCCTGGCGGAGGTCGTCTTCCAGCTCGAGCCGTATGCCCAGCTCGTCGCGCAGCGCAACCTCGAACAAGCCGACACGAGCGCGGCCCCGGCTCTTCGCCCGCAGGAGCGCCATGTCGGCATCCTGCAGCAGCCCACCCGGGTCGCTGCTCCCTTCGGCGAGACGGACGATGCCGATGCTCGGCATGACAGTCAGGGTGCGGCCGTTGGACAGTCGGATCGGCGCGGCGAGCGCAGCACGCAGCTCCTCCGCTCGTTGCAGCGCGGCATCGGCGTCGGGGATCCCGCCTTCGAGCAGGGCGAACTCCCCGCCGTACATCCGGCTGACGACTTGGGCCTGCGGTGCGGCCACCGAGAGCCGTTCGGCCACGACACACAGCACCTCGTCACCGGCGGCACGGCCGAGCGAGTCGTTGACCAGCTTGAAGCGGTCCAGATCGACGGCGAACAGGACCAGGTCACGGCAGAGGCCGGCGAGCGCTCCTTCGAGTCGGGTGACCAGCCCGGTGCGGTTGGCCAGTCCGGTGAGCGGGTCGTTGCGGGCCTCCCACGCCAACCGGTCGACGAGCTCCTTACGGTCGGTGATGTCGGACACCGAGCAGACGACGACGGCATCGCCGGCATCGCCGATCCCGGCATGGGCGTCGCCAAGCGACCGGGCAGAGACCGACAGCCATTGGCGGCCCTCGGGGCCATCGACGCCGAGCACCACTCGGGACACTGCCGTCCGGGTCCGCAGCACCGACGCCACCGGGAGCAGCTCGGGCGGGAGGATCGAGCCGTCGCTGCCCTGCGCCGACCCGGTGCCGGTGAAGATGGCGTCGCCCATTCCCGCGGCCAGGCGGGCACCGAGGATGGTCATCGCCGAGTCGTTGGCTCCGCAGACGCCGCCGTAGCGGTCGATCAGGACGACACCCTCGTGGAGCACTGCCACCGCCGCTGCATACCGATGCTCGAGGGCCTGGTGGCACTGGGCTGACCGCTCGGCCCGGCGGCGCTCGGTCAGGTCGTGGATGATGACCTGGAACGCCGGCTTCGTGCCCCAGGTGGTGCGGACGCTGGCCACCTCGACGGGGACCTCGGTGCCGTCGGGGCGGAGCACGATGACCTCGTGGCCCTTGACGACGTCACCGGGCTTTCGAAGCTGGCCCAGCCGAGCGATGACCGGGGCGATGGAGTCCGGGTGCAAGAACGCCGTCAGGTGCTGCCCCACGCCGGCCGACGCAGCATCGAGACCGGCGATCCGGACAGCGGCGCCGTTGGCATAGACGATCACCCCGTCCTGGTGGACGATCACCCCGTCCGGGGAATGCTCGACCAGCAGTTGCAGCCGCTCGGCCAGGTCGGCGGCCATCCATGGGGCGCGTTCGGCACCTGCCACCTCGGCGGCGATGCCGAAGAACCGGCTCGTGTGGCTGGTGTGCGTGCCGGGAACGGAAACCGCGCGGACCATCAGCTGGTGCCCGGTGCCATCGGGTCCCACGACCTCCTGCACGAGCTCGTAGTTGTCCCAGGACATGCCGGCCCGGGCACTTTCGACGATAGGGGCGAGCAGGACGTCACCCAGCTCATCGGGAGCCACTGCTCGCATCGGCCCGACGCTGTCGGCAGCCGCAGAAGGCACCCAGAACGGGCGGCCGCCGGAGAGATCCCCGAGCAGCTTCGACAGCGGCACATGCCACTGCACCCCGGTACCAGGCACCTCCAGCTCCCAGACAGCGACCCGCGTCAAGGCAGACAGCAGGATCGTGTGGTCGCCGCCGGCAGGGGTCGGCTCGCCTATCTGATCCAGCACGTCCCCGGGGCCGGTGGGTGCCCAGCCAGAACCACGACACGCCTCGGCCATGAGAACACCATCGGCGGCGGCAATCCGAACCTTGAAGATGAACGGTCACCAGTACCCTCGCTGTGGGTATTTAGCCACGTTGTGTGACTATCGTTGTCCAGATCTGCTGTTACTTTGCTCCTGTGAGTGTCCTCGCTCGTCTGAGAGCGCACCGGACATATTGCACCTTACTCCCGGGGATCCAGAATGGGACATATTTTCCATCGACAGTGGCATCCATTGGCCGGTATCTGTGCTGCTCAGGGGCGGTGACCACCT
>JAJYAB010000086.1:6143-7212 GCA_021779775.1 Actinomycetes bacterium | reverse complement strand
TACACCCTCCAGCGTCAACACGCGAGCCTTTGACCTGGGTAAACGCGCTGGTCAGCGGGTTATTTGGAAGAAACTTTCGGAAGGCCCAAAGAGGGGCTCAGATCGCTAGCCCGGAAGCCTCCGCTAGGACGAGGCCGATCGTTCCGCCTCGATCACCGGCGGACGGCGGCGGCGCAAGGTCGGCTACGAGAGCCCTACCGTGCTTCATGCTGCAGTCACCGTGCAGTGATGCGTGGAACTGGCCGGCACCGATCGCCGCGGACGAGCTTTTTCCGGTACATACACTGGTCTGCCCGGCGCAATAGGTCTGCCGCCGTCTCATGGCCATCCCAGGTCGCCACCCCGATCGAGTAAGCGATGCCCTCCGGTGCCGCCTCGGCGAGCCGTTGGGTGAGGGAACGGGCCGCAGTCATATCAGCACCCGGCGCGATGAGGCCAAACTCGTCGCCGCCGAGCCGTGCAAGGAAGTCTCCGCCATCGCGGATCACTCCTTCCCAACCTGCGGAGAGCACACGGAGCAACCGGTCGCCGACCTCGTGGCCATAGGCGTCGTTGACCACCTTGAAGTCGTCGAGGTCGATCATCGCTATTGATAACGTCGCGCCAGCGCGCCGGGCGTAGGCGACTTCATCGTCGAGACGCTTGTCCCATGAGCGGCGGTTCGCCAGCCCGGTCAGTGGATCTTTCTGAGCCTCCGAGCGCAGCAAACCTACCAGACCGAGAACCAGTATTGCGGCGACCGTCCCGGTGCCGACAGTGGTCAGCCAGGTAGCCACCGGGTTGCCCACCGGTGGGCCGAAGCCGAGCACCGTGGCATAGCTGGTGGCGACGAGGCCGATGTAGGCCACCGTAACCCCACCGGAAAAATTGAGAGCGGCATAGATCAAGACCCAGACGTAGGCAGCGGCGGCGTCCACGTGGTTGCTCGGCCCGATCACCGTGCCCATGGTGATGAGTGCCGTACCAAGGAGCGTGCCGATGTGCAGCGTCCAGTGTCGCAAGCGCTCACTGGCAAAGAAGTACACACAGCCGCCGATCAGACACAGGACCACAGATGCCCTCAGGATGT
>JAJYAB010000086.1:0-6133 GCA_021779775.1 Actinomycetes bacterium | reverse complement strand
CCCTGAGCCCACCGGCCGGTGAAGGTTACTGCTGCCAACATGCCGGCACCTAACGTCAGGAACGAGGCCAGCACCTTGGCAGGGTGACTGAGCACTGCCCGCATATCTGCCACGTTCGCTGCGGTGGCCAGGAAGGTCCACCGGTTCGATCGACGTCGCACCGCACGGCCTGGCGGGACGGCAAACCACACGGATCCGCCGAGCTGCTGCTCCATCGCTCCCCCCCCCTGCCCCCAGGATCCCTGGATGATCTGCACCCCAGCCACGGTCATCGACACGGTGAGAGCCGAGCTTGACCCTGGCGCAAGACCGGCGTGGCCGGGCCAATGCCGATCTGAACGCCTGCAGTACCGGTAGGAAAGGGCTCCACCTCGGCGATGGGATCGGGCATACTGGGTGTAGTCGGGACCAACCGGTTCCGCGTAGAGCAAAGGCTTGGAGTCTCCAACCAACCCAGGCCGGTTCAGAGGTTGGAAGTGCTGGTCATCGAGTATGACGTCACGCCCGAGGGCGTAGTGGAATTGGTGGCGTTCATCAACGCCGTCGAGGAGGACGGCGGGGATCCCGACGGGGAGGACTGGATGGCCTGGCGCCGGAACCACGAGGACGCCGGCATGGGCTGCGCACCGGTACCGCCTGCGGAACTGGCACGCATGGAGGCGACCGAGGATGCCGACGACCTGCGGAAGATCGTAGAGCGTGTGATCCTGGCCGACCGCCGCGCCAAGGAGGAGGTGCCCTCGTGAGCACGACGAGGTCACAGCTCTACCGCTTCGCCCGCGACCTCGGGAACGTCGAGGCCTTCGAGCACGGCTATAAGCGAGCGGGGCTTGCTGGTGGTGGTGAAGGCGAACTGGAGCGCCAGGCGCGCCGGGTCATCTACCGGACCGGGAACCGCCAGATCAACAAGTTCGTCCGCGCTGCAGGTCTGGGTCCCCGACGCCGCTGACCCAGCCCACCTTCCGGCTGCACGGGTGTTGAGCACGGACGGGTGCATCCACTCGCAGTGTCACCCTGCTCAGGAGCGGCCACCGATTCGCGGTCGACGCGTCCCTGCGACAGTCACGCAGGGCGTGGGCCATGTCCTGCGTCAGCTTCCTCCGACGTGCCTCGCACGGACGTACAAGCCACCCGTTCGCCCTGGACGGATGGGGCAATCCGAGCGGCGCTGTCGATGCCGAGGGCACGAGCGATTCCGCTCCTGTCCAGCATGGCAAGCAGGTTGATGCGCATCGGTCTGGAGAAGGAGCCCACCGCGTTGGCAAAATCAGGTGATCGTCGAGCTCGTCGACGCGACGACGACCATCCACCAAGTAGTTCCTGCACGGGCCGTACTATCAGCCAGATGGCTGCGCCGTCGGCAGTGAAACGGGCGCTCTCCGAGCAGTTCGCCCTGGTCGGCCAGGCGATCGGCAGTGGGCTGCAGCTCCTCGACCTGCCTGTCCAAGCCGAGCGCCTGGGACAACTGCCCTCGGATGTCGAGGTCGTCGCCTACTGTCGTGGCCCGTTCGGCATCTATGCCCTGAAGCAGTGCGCTTCCTGCGCGCCAGTGGACACCGCGGCTCCAGTACTCGCCGACGGCGTCCCTGGTTGGCGACACCGGGGTCTCCCCGTCGAGGCAGCCGACCACACGGTTTTCATGAAGCGAACTGTCGCCTGATGGAGAGATCCGATCCCGTTGGCGTATCGTCATGCCCCGGACGTCGTGGTGGCCCGGACCGGCCCATTCTGACTCCGCCAGGGCCGCGTCCCACCACGTGGTGGTCACGTGTCATCCAGGCAGCTGCCTGGGCCAGCCCTCGGGCATCCGCCGACCCATCGTCTTCGACAAGGAGAGCATCCTTCGTGCCCCGAGCCACCTGCACCGTTCTGTCGCCATTCCGTGCTCGCAGACTTGTCACCGCCGCCGTCGCGTCGACCTTCGCTTGTATCGGGGTGCTGGCGCTGGCCCAGGCGGCTAGCGCCGACCCGCTGGCAGGCGCCCGAGCGCAAGCGGCGCAGATCAGCGCCCAGCTCCAGGCAGACGGGGCGCAACTCGACCGGACCGGAACTGAGTACGGCCTGGCCGAGCAGCACCTGGCGCAGCTCGACACGCAGATCGCCCAGTCCGATACGGCCATCGCGTACACCGAGCACGACGTGACCGCAGCGAAGGCGAGGCTGCGTCAGATCGCGTTGAACGCGTACATCACCGGCAGCACCAGCACCGGGATCGACACCCTGTTCTCGTCCAACGCGGCGAAGTCCGAGGTCGTCCAGGAGTACCAGTCGGTCGCCAGCGGGAACCTGAGCGATGCCCTTGACAGCTACCGCACAGCCCAAGCGTCCCTCGTCTCCCAGCAACAGCAACTCCGTGCCATGCGTAGCCAGGCGCAGGCAGCAGTCGGGCAGGCCGCCGCCGCCCAACAGGCCGCACGGCAGGCGCAAGCGTCACAGCAAGCCGAGCTCGACAAGATGAACGGCCAGATCGCCGTCCTCGTCCAACAGCAACAGCAGGCGGAACAACAGGCCCAGCACGCCGCCTTTCTTGCCCGTCTCCAAGCCGAGCAAGCCCAAGCCGCACAGGCGGCTCAGGCGACACGGGTGGCTCTTGCCGTCGGCGGCACGGTGGAGATCAACCCTCCAGTGGGGATACCGGCGGGCCCCTTACCGTCTGCAGGGGGCGCGGCGAGGGCGGTGCAGGCGGCTGAAAGCCAGGTCGGTACCCCCTACCAGTGGGGGGGCGAGAGCCCCGGAGCGGGCTTCGACTGCTCGGGTCTGACCCAGTGGTCTTGGGCCCAGGCCGGCGTCAGTATTCCGAGGGTAGCGGCCGACCAGTACGCGGCGATCCTGCACGTACCCCTCGATCAGATACAGCCTGGGGATCTGCTCTTCTGGAACGACGGAACCAGCACAATCCAACACGTTGCCATCTACGTCGGCAATGACGATGTCGTCACTGCACCGGAAACCGGTCAGACGGTCCGTGTCCAACCGATCTGGAACAACGGGCTCGTCGGCGCAGGACGACCCTAGTCTGTTCGACGTTTCCCGGGCGCTGCCAAGTGGGCGGGAGGAAGAGAGCTGTGCGGGGAGCACATGGTCGTCGACTCGTGCACCGGCGCCTGCTGGGTTTGGTCGCCGGGCTCCTCGTTGTCGCCTTGGTCACGCTCGTCGTGTCGTTGCGCACGAATGGCGCCGCCCCTCCGCACCATCTGTCCAGGAGGCTTCCCACAACTACTTCCACGCTCGGCCCGACGCCCGACGCTCCCCAGAGCGCGACCTGGCGGGTGGCGTGGGGCTCCGCGATGGCGTGGGGCTTCGGTGAAGCGAGCGACACCACTGTCCGGGAGCTGGCGCGCGTCGGCGTCGGGGGG
The DNA here is from genome assembly GCA_021779775.1 of Actinomycetes bacterium. Taxonomy (GTDB): domain Bacteria; phylum Actinomycetota; class Acidimicrobiia; order Acidimicrobiales; family UBA8190; genus JAJYAB01. The sequence continues at coordinate 2,777 of JAJYAB010000086.1, read as the reverse complement.
ACGGCACTTCGCATCCGGATCTCCAACGTGTTCGGCAACGCCCCCCTCGCTGTCGGCGCCGTGACGGTGGCCCTCGACGCGGGCGGCGCGGCCATCGTGCCCGGCACGATGCTACCGGTCACCTTCGGGGGAGCCCCAGGGGCCACGATCCCTGTCGGCGGGGTCGTGACGAGCGATCCCGCCGAGATGACCGTGCACGCCATGCAGACGCTGGCCGTGTCGGTCTTTGTCTCGGGGAGGGACCTCGTGAGCACGAACCCGTCTCGCCCAGGCGGTCCCAGCGTCTCCTACTTCACCCCAAACGGTGGGGGAGACGTCGCAAGTGCCGCTGACGCCGCGGCGTTCCCGTTCGGCGATTCGTCGCCACGCTGGGTGGATGCCGTCGACGTGCTGAGCTCGGCGGCCCGGGGAAGCGTCGTCGTAGTCGGGGACTCCATCAGCGCCGGCTATCACACGCCGCTGCGCTGGACCGACCTGCTCGAAGAGCGCATCGCACTCCTTCCGCCCGACGAGCGCAGGGCGGTGGTGAACGAGGCGATCAGCGGCAACACGCTGCTTGCCCTGCCCGACAACTTCGCGAGCCGTGGCGGCGGGCCGGCTGGATTGGACCGGTTGGTGCCCGACGCGCTCAGCCAGCCTGGGGTGTCAGAGATAGTGCTTTTCCTCGGGACCAACGACCTATGGTTCGGTGCGACCGCCACCCAGGTGATCTCCGGCATGCAACAGGCGATCACCACGGCGCACCAGGCATCCCTGAAGATCATTGGTGTGACCTTGCTCCCTCGGGCCGGAAGCGACGTCGACGGGCGGCCCTGGACCCCGACCATGGAGGCCTACCGTGAACAGGTCAACCACTGGATCCGCACGTCGCACACCTTTGACGGCGTGCTCGACTTCGCTTCGGTGGTGCGTGACGCCTACAACGGCGCATGCTCCCCGACGAGCATGTTCCCTCCGTTCAGCTCGGGGGATGACCTCCACCCTGGGCCGGCCGGTCAGACGGCCCTAGGCGACTCGGTCGCCACCACGCTGCTCGAGGTCCCCCCAGCGCCAGCGGTCCCTCTCCTCGTCCCCGTGACACCGACCCCAGGCTGTGTCGGCCCGACGGGCGCGCCGACGCCACCGCCGCCGACCAGCAGACCCGCTGCGACGACTGCGAGCACCTCTCCCGCCGGCGGGGGATGAGGCGACCCGGCGGGCTTTCGCCACCCAGTGCACCCGGGGTCCCTGGTCCGCCCGGGGTCCCCGGTCCACCGCCCACGCATCGTCGAAGGCGGCCTCCATGCGGTCGACGGGGCAGTCGCGTTCTTCTCGGTTCCGAGGACGCCACCGTGCAGCCTGGTCTCAGAAGGCGAGGCCGATGGCCAGTCCGCCGGCCGCGGCCCCCAGGCCGATGGCGACGCTGGCAGCCACGGTGCCGGCCGCTTCGAGGATGCGCCCCTCTTCGAGCAGTCTGATCGTCTCGAACGTGAACGTCGAGAACGTGGTGTACGCACCGCAGAACCCGACGCCGAGGAGCGCCTTGCCGACTGGCGGTAGACGACCGGCGAGGGCCAGCCCGGTCAGCAGGCCGAGCAGGAGCGATCCCGTGACGTTGACGACGAAGGTCCCCCAGGGCAGGTCGGATTCGATCCGGCCGGTGATGGCCCGATCGAGCAGGTAGCGGGCGGGCGCGCCCACGAGCCCGCCCACAGCGACGACGAGAAAAAGGCTGAGCGTCATGAGAGGCTGAGCGTCATGACACCGATGCACTCGGTCTCACAGGTCGAGGATCTCTATCTCCTCGACGGTGACGAGCACGCCGTCGAGTAGGTGGGATACCGCTTCGAGGAACTCGTCGATCCTGTCGGGCCGGTCGATGATGACGAGAGCGAGGGGACGGTCGTCGGACAGCAGGTGCGTACGGTGCACGTGTCCCGAGGCCCCGTATCCCTCGTCGCCTTCGAATACGGTGGCCCCGGCGAGCTTCGCTTTCCGAGCGCGTTTTAGCAGCTCCATCTCGAGGCTGTTGTGGCGAACGTGGTCGTGCACGCCTATCAGGAACGTCAGCCGCTTGGCGGGCCGGCCGGCGAACTGGGAATGCGTCGTCGTTCTCACCAGAGCTCCTCCTGCAGCCATCGTTCGGCCCGCAGCACGAGCCGAGCGCTCGTCATGCCGATCCACACTGCCAGCAGGCCGGCGGCGACGCTGCCGGCAAGGTAGGCAATCGCATCCCACGGACGGCCGTCACGGATCAGGAGGACCGCCTCCACCATGAAGGTCGAGAACGTCGTGTACGCCCCGATGAACCCGGTACCGATGACGGGTCGGGCCAGGCGTCCGCGGGGGAACTGCTCGATCACCAGGATAAGGATGAACCCGAGGACGGCGCTCCCCGAGACGTTGACGAGAAAGGTGCCCCAGGGGAACCGGCCAGTCTCGGTCGGAACGGCCAGGGAGAGCGCGTAGCGGCTGACGGCGCCCAGGACCCCGCCGCACCCGAGGGCGACGACGATGACCGCTTGGACCTGGCGTGCTCGCCGGCCGCGAGCCAACGGGTGGAGCCCATCGCCCGGGCCAAGGTCCACGTCGGGGTCGAGCGGGATACGTGGGCCGTCGTCACTGGCCGATGCCATGAGATCCTCCTTCATCGATGCCCGGCGTCGGGCAGGATTCGGGTGGGAGCCATGAGCCTTCCGGTGCATGTGGCGAGCGTGCGGGAGCGGGTCGAGAGGTTTGTGCGCGGGTGATGGCAAACGCGGAGACGAAGATCGATCTGACGTTTGCGCATGACTGGG
>JAJYAB010000085.1 GCA_021779775.1 Actinomycetes bacterium | reverse complement strand
GGGTTCCTCGTGGCGGCGGGCGTTTGGCGCGGTCGGCGGGTTTGCGTGGGTAGTGGTGGCTGCGCTTGGCGTGGCGAGGGTTGGTCCGACCTTGCCGGCGGGGGTTGCACCGTGCCGTGAGCAGGTGCAGCCAGGCAGTGGGAAGCCGCCCCGGTGGGTGGTCAGGGGGGGAAAGCGGCCGGGTCACCGACCGGGCCGCGTACCGCGTCGAGCGCGTCGACGAAGGACAAGCGCAGCGGATCTCGATCGGTGAGCTCCGCCGCTGCACAGATCAGTTCGCGGATCGCGTGATAGGCGCACAGCAGTGCCCACAGTTCCTGCTCTGCCCCGTCCGGGTTTTTCGAACGCAGCACGACACCGTCCCCTTTGAGCTGGGACGTGAACGCGCCGAAGGCGTTCTCGATCTGCCAGCGGGAGTGGTAAAGCTCAGCCAACTCGGCAGCCGGCGCGGCCTGCGGATCGAGCATGTTCGTGATGAGGGCAAAGGTCTCGGTCGGGCTGCCGTCCGCCGCGATCAGGTGGTACTCCACGACCCGGACGGTGATCGGCTTCGCGCCAGCGCGGCGCTGGTCCCGGGGCGGCGCCAACTCCGACAGGTAGGTGCCGTCCGCCAGCACGGTGCGCACCGGCAGTTCAAAGGCCGACCCGACCCGCCAGAGCAGGTCCGCGCCGGTCGCAGCGGCCTGGCTCCACAGGTCATAGCCCGGGAAGTTCCGGTCCGCCAGGACCAGCATTCCCTTACCCAGCAAGGGAAGCAGCTCGATCGTCAAGGCCTTCTCCGATGTCGCATAGCTGGCCACTCTGGCCGCGATCAACGCTCGAGTACCGCACTCGGCCAACGCCACGACCCGCATCTGCGGAAACCCGCCGGCGAGGACATCGCCAGCCGCAGAGGAAGTGCCCGGACCACCGAACCTGTCCCAGTTCGCTGGGGTGTCCTGCACGTCGAGCGTGGTCCCATCCAGGCTCAGCACCCGCCGCCCGCGCCAGAACCCACCTGGAGTTCCCGTGGTGGCCAGCGGACCGGCGACCTGCTCGAACAGCAACCGCAACGGCAGTGGCCCGAGCCGGCCCCGGGCCCGCGACAGGGCCTCCTCCGACGGGATCACCACCGTGACGCCCCGCGCCGCCCAGGCAAGGGTTCCGGCGAGCTTGCGCATCACCCGCCCGCCGCCCATGTCCATGAACAACGCCAACGCCAACACGTAGTACACGACCAGCCAAGCCGGCAGCATCCGGACCCGCTGCTCACGAGCGCCCGACGCCTCGATCACCGCCTCGACCGTCGCCCGCGGGAACGCCCGCGCCAACAGCCCTACCGAGATCCGGTCCTCAAGACCGCCCTCGTCGCGCACCACCTGCTGTCCTGCACGGCCCATACAACCAAACTACACCCCTGCAACCTTAAGTTGAAGGTATTGCCATGCCCGGTCCACAACGGGCCCGTCCAGGAGCACGGCGCCGACTGAAACCCTCCGGCCCCTTTTCCGTTGGTCGACCAGCGGCGCCAGCATGACGATGTAGTCCAGTCCGGCCACGAACATGGACCACTCCGGCTCCCACAGGAGCCACCTGAAGGGCAGGGCAGTGAAGGTGAACAGCCCTGAACAGCGGCGCCCCGGGGCATGTGCCCCGTGGCCACCAGCACGGTCACGACAGTGACCGCGCTGGTGGCCGCAACAAGTGGAGGCGGGGCTGGCGCCGAGTCTGTGTGGCGGCCATACCAAGAGCGCCAGGGGAGTGCTCGATGGTCCTGGAATGGGGAGTTGGTCTGCGGCGACCGCCCGGAGACGGGACTATGCCAACGAACAGCGCCACGATCGCCAGGGCGCAATCGAGCCAGTTCGACACGACATCGAGTCGCCGAAGTATGCCCGAGTGAGCCGGTTCCGTGCGCCCAGGCGCGGCCGGTTGTGAAGCGCTTGGAAGCTCGAACAGATCCAGGGGTCCTCGTTGGGCTACGAGCCGTGTCTGGATGTCAGCCCGGAATGCTGATGCCAGCACCCCCGGATCCTGGATGGCTCGACCTGGGAGCGCGCTCTCGATGTCGCCCCGCACCAGGACGTAGCGAGCACCGGCGGCCCTCGCCACGGTGTCGACGCGTACCCAGTTCCGGTCGAGGATGGCAGTCTGGATCACGCCTACCGAGGCACGGAGATGCGTCGGCGCCGGTGAGCTTCCCTGACCGACAGGGTCGACGACAGGCCTCGCCAGCAGCTGTGACAGGAACGTGTCGCTGCCGTAGTACCACGTGTACGGCATCTGGTAGTAGTCGTCTTCAGGCAGGACGAGCACCGATCCGGGCTGTGCCAGCCGTCCGACATCCCCTGCCATCGAGGTCCAATACCGAGGCATCGTCACATGGTCGCTCGGGTAGCCGTCGCGCGCAGCGCTGACGACCGCTCCGCTGTACAGCGGGTATGCAGCGGCAACGAGCAGGCCGACACCTGCCAAAGCAGGTGCGACCCGACCCCACCTGAAGCTCGGGCTCGCCACCCCGGCTCGATGCTCCTGGGTCACGGTGATGTCGACGGCGACGGCGATCAGTGTCCCATAGGCCAACCCGGTCAGGAACAGGAACTGTCCGGGCGAATCGAGTAGCCACCCGTAGGGCAGTGCGCTGAGGGGATTAAAGAGCAGGTAGCCGGGGAAGTTCGTCCCGGTAGAGAGAAAGACGATGCCCAGCGCCACGACTGCCGCTCCTGCGGCGATCCGGTGCTCGTCGGTCCTGCTGCTCCTCGGTGCCATGGCCACGACCGCCAGGGCGGCGAGCGCCGCTATCGGGAGGAGGTACTTCAGGAAAGCGAGGGGGAACTGGGCGTAATAGTGGGCGTAGGGGAAGTAGGTGTGGAGGTTCCAGTTCCACGCCGTGTTCAGCCACAGAGCATTGGCCAACGTCGAGCGGCCCTGGAGGGCCGTCCACGCGGAGGCGCTCTGTCCTGCTCCCATGGACGACCGTGCGTTGATGGCCAGGGGAACGATCCAGTAGAGCGATCCCACCGCGAGCACCGCCAGCCCGGCGGCAGTTCTTCGCAGCGTGCGGAAGAATTGGCCACGCCCGAAGAGCCAGCCTGCTGCGACCGGTCCGGCGGCGAGCGCAGCAGCGCAGACCAACACCAGCGACGGCTCGGTAGCGACGAACCCGACGACGAGTGCCGCCGGCACGAGGGCCGCCAGCCACCGCCACCAGAGCCGCGACCGGCCGGACGTGATGCTCCAGGCGAACAGCAGCGGCACGATCGACATGGCGGCGAGGGATACCGGGTCGAAGCCTGCCTGGCTCACCGTGTAGGGGTTAAAGGCGTAGACGAGAGCTCCGACCGCGCAGGCGGCCGGACGCAGCCGGAGGGCGGCCAGCAGGCAGAACCCGCCGACCCCGACACCGCAGAACAGCAGGGTCGTCCACAGCCGGTCGGCCAACGCCGGCGAGCCGCCGGTCGCATGCACTATGCCCAGCACCAGGGCCCACGGAAGCGCCAGCGGCGATGCCTGCAGCGTCCCGGGGCTGTGGGACGTCCACCGCGATGCGTCGAAGAGATGGCCGAGCCATGCCGTGCCACCAGGAGGGACCACGTCGCCGCGGGCCGGGGGTCCACCGGCGAACCAGGTCTGCGCCGCGGACGCACAGGCCACCACGACGATGCCGGGTGCCCAGATCCGCCGGGCGAGCCGCTGGCCGTGCCGTGCCCGGCTCTGGTCGCCAGGACCTGGGGCGGCGGGCTCCCCAGCTTCGGCCTTCTCAGCTTCGGCCTCCTCGGCGGGCGAAGCCTCCGGCTGCAACGTCGGAGGCAGCTCCGCAGATCTGCCTCGCCAGATCACGTCGGCGATCGCCCCGACCGCCGCGATGGCAAAGCAGACGAACGCGAACCCGCCGAGGCGCCCCGGCCACCCGGAAACCGCTGCCTGGCGGGTGAGAGCCGACGCCAACACCAAGGAGATGCCGGCCAGGGACCAGTAGCGGCGATCGGCGATGCCACTGATCGGTCCGAGCATCCTCCGCCATGCGACAGACAGGTCTTCCTCGGTCTGGCGCCGTCGGAGCGCCGCCGCGTCGGCCAGACCTGCTTCCGACGCGACCAGGATGTTCGCGGCGACCTGCGGCCAGCTCTGGACGCCGCCGACCTCGACGGCCGGCATCTGCCCCGACGTCCACTCGGGCAGCCGCTCGATCAGGGCCGCCGCGAGCGCCTGGGGCCTCGGCTTCACCAGCACCCCACCGCACGCCGCGACCGAGTCGCGGAGCCCGGCCACGTCGTAGGTGACGGCCGGCGTGCCGACCGCCGCCGCCTCGGACACCGTGAGCCCCCACCCTTCGCGCACCGACGTCGCCACCAGGGCATGCGCTCGGGCCAGGCGCTCGACCTTCTCCTCCTCCCCCACCCGACCGAGGAACTGCACCCCGGCCGGCGCCTTCCGGCGCAGCTCCTCCTCCATCGGTCCGGAGCCCAGCACCCACAGCTGGGCGTCGGGCAGCACCCGGCGCACCTCGGTGAACGCCTCCACCGCGTCGTCGGGTCGCTTATTACTCGACAGGCGGCCCACGAACACCACCGTCGGCACGTGCTCGCGCGCTACATCGGGGACCGGCGCCGGCGTGTGTCCCTGGGAGACGACCTGGATGTTCCGCAGGCCGTAGGACCGAAGCGAGCGGCTGCTCGACTCGGACACCGTCAGCGCCGGCACGTCGCGCAGGTGCCGCAGCCACCGCGGCTCGAGCCAGAACCGGCCGAGCAGTGCCACCGGCCACGTCACCTCGTGGAACCAGATCTCCTTGGCGACCTGGTGGATGACCGCCACCACCGGCGTGTCTCCGGCCCAGCGTGCAGCGCCGAACGGCCTGGTGTTCACCTCGTCGATCACCAGGTCGAAGTGACCCCGCCCCTGGCGTTCGAAGTACTGGCGGGCCTGCCGGTAGACGGTGTGGCGGCCGCCGCGCCGGATGATGTGGACCCCGTCGCGCACCTCGTAGGAGGGCTGGCCCGCCACCGCAGCGGCGAAGATGGTGACATGGTGCCCCTGGGCGGCCCATGCGCTCGCCACCTCGTGGGTGTAGACCTCGGCTCCGCCGGCACGGGGATGGGCCAGGTCGCGCCAGTTACAGACGAGGATCCGCAGGTGCCCTCCCCCGTCCAGGCGGCAGGGCGCCGGCGCCGGTTCCGCCGGCGTCAGCGGCGGGTCGTAGAAGCCGAGCACCCGCAGCCGGTAGAAGGTGGCGAGCGTGTCCTGCAGCATCCGCCACACCGCCGTGGGGGAGATCGTGCTGGGGAACCGCTCGGCGATCGACACCGGGAGCTCGGCGGTCTTCCGGTACCCGAGCCGATGCGCCACCGCGAGGAGCTCCAAGTCGAAGGCGAAGCGCTTCTCCACCATCCGCGGCAGGACCTCCGCCAGGACGTCGCGCCGGACGAACTTCACACCCGTCTGCGTGTCACGCACCCGGATGTGGAACAGCATCCGGGTCAGGAGCTGGTAGCCCACCGAGTACACCAGCCGTACCCACGGGTACGAGACGTCGGACTCCGGATGGCGCTTGCTCCCGACGACGACGTCGGGCCGGGTTTCGTTGGCCAACGCCACGAACGCCGTCAGCACCCCTGCCGGGATGTCCCCGTCGCCGTCGATGAACCCGAGGTAGCGGCCATGGCCGGCTGACAGCCCGATCCGCAGCGCCTCCCCCTTGCCCCGGTTCTCGGCGAAGACGATCGGGCGCACCACGTCGGGGCGCGTCTCGAGGAGCGCCGCTTCACTCCCGTCCGTCGAGCCGTCGGAGACGGGCACCACCTCGTAGGTGGCCCCAGAATCGTCGAGCACATCGCAGATCTGGCCGACATGGCGGCGGAGCCGCTGCGCTCCGACGTTGCGGTAGGGGACGACCAGGGTCAGGTCGACCTCTGGCTCGTCGAGGAGATGGACCACACGCTCCAACGAGCTGTGCTCCTCCGCCAACGATCGAAGCACCGCCTGCAGGCTGGGGATGAGCAGGAAGAGGACGAGTGGCACCGTCGCCCCGAGCATGTCGTAGGCGAGCGAGGTGATGCTGCCGTGGAACAGTGCGGCGAGCACCACGGCCAGCCCGCAGGCCGGCCACGCGGCATGGGCCAGGCGGCTGCGACGGGCGACCTGGTAGTAGACGAGGCAGCTGGCGATGCCGATGCAGGCATCGGCAGTCCCGACGATACCCAAGATATGGCTGGACTCGGAGAACTGGCTGCCGAAGAGCAACCCGATAACCACTCCTGGGAGCAGCCACATCACTGCAGCCGCCGTCATGCCCAGAGCCGAGACCGCGGCAAGACATCGGCCGAACGCCTGACGCGCTTCTGCGCCGGCTCCCCTCGTAGCCGCTATCCGAGGGAAATAGAGGACGGTGACCGCCCCTGGCAGGAACAACGCTATCCGGCCGGCCGTGGCGGCCGCGACGAAATACCCCGACGATGCCCCCGGAAGGAAGTGCCGGGCCAGCCACGCGTCGAGGCTGGTCAGCAGGGTGGCGCCGCCCAGCGCAACCACGGTGAGCAACGCATTGCTCCCCCCTGGTGCGAACTTGGCCTTCGTCCGGAATTCGTGCCGCAGCGGCCAGAGCAGGATGAGGGCAGTGGTGACCGATGCCAGGACAGTCGCGGCGACGGCGCCGGCGACGCCGAGGCCGAGGGCAACCAGGACCGGGCCGAGCACGATCCTTACCACCACACCGCCAGCCACCTGGCTGAGCGCCACCGGTCTGAACTGCTGGCGGCCGATGTAGACGCCTTCCAGAACGCCACCCAACAGCGCAGGCACCAGCCACAGTCCCAGGATGATCGTCGCCGTCGGAGACCGGAGGTGGAGGAAGCGGTCGATCGTGGGCGTCGCCACGACCCACAGGAGCACGACGCCCCCTGCTCCGAGCGTGGCCAGGCGTACGAGGCGCCGGATCGGTAGTGGACCCGGTCCGTGCTCCGCCACGCTTTGGGTGACCGTGGCCTGCACGGCCCCGAGCAGAACAGCGACGACCGCCGTCAGGTTCAGCAATGCACCGAGCGAGCCGTACTCCGACGGGCCGAGCTGGCGGCTGACGACCACGTGGAACAGGAAGTTCGACACGTTGACCGCCACGTTGGCGATGACGAACGACAGCCCGCCCCGACCGGCCGGCGACGCCGTCACCCGTTGCGCCAGGCGGCGCATCACCTGCCGGCCGGAGCGCCACGACACCTGCGGAGTCACCTGTCGGAAGCTCCCAGCTCGTGCATCGTCCGTCTCTCGGTCTGCCGCCCGGCCGGCCGGAAGGCCTCGGTCCCGCCTGC
>JAJYAB010000084.1 GCA_021779775.1 Actinomycetes bacterium | reverse complement strand
GGCTGAAGACGGTGCTGGCGCGCCATGGAGTGGAGGCTGTATGGAACGAGCCGTGAGCCACGAGCAGGTGCAGGAGCTGCTCGGCGCCTATGCGCTCGACGCACTGGACGGTGACGAGGCGGCACCGGTGGAGCCCCACCTGACAGGCTGCCCGCGCTGCACGGCCGGAGGTGGCGGAGCACCATGAGGTGGCTGGCATGCTGGCCAACGCCGGCGGGGACGCCCCGGCGGCGTTGTGGGGGCAGATCGCCCGCCAGCTGCCCCGCTCGGGGATGGACCACCGGGCGGCCAGCGTGCCCCGAGGCGCCTTCACCCGTCACGAGGCGTGTGTCGGAGCGCCGGGGACTTCCGATCCTGGGGTGGGGGCCGACCTGGTACCCGATCCGACGTGCCAGCCGGTGCGCTGGCGGCGGATCCGGCACGCCGCCGGCGCCTGGTCCGCTCAGGTGGTGCACCCGTGGTAGCAGTGGCGGCCGCTGTGATCGTCGTCCTGCTCGTGCAGGTCGGCCGGTTGAACCACCGCATCAACGTCCTGGACCAGACGAGCGTGCAGCGCGGGATGAGTCAGGCGGCGCAAGCTGCCACCCTCGACCTCGCCGCGCAGCGCATACGGCTGACCGACCGCTCGGACCATGCCGCGGCGACCTTGGTAGTGCTGCCCTCGGGGACGACGTTCTTCGTGAACGCAGCGCTGGTGCCACTTGCCGCGTCGAAGACCTATCAGCTGTGGGGCGTCATCGGCGGGCAGGCCGTGTCGCTGGGGATTCTCGGCAACCATCCGGGCACTGTCGCCCTCGACGTCGATCCGTCGGTCGGGATCACCGAGCTCGCCGTGACCGCCGAGCACGCAGGCGGGGTCGTGCGCTCGGCCAACGCCCCGGTGGCGGTCGGCCGCCTGGCAGCCGGATCCGGTTTGCCCGGCGTGGGTCGCTCGGTGCCGTCAGCCCACCAGGATGGGTCCAGCGGGGTCACGGTCGCAGGGACTGGCCGCCGCCGCCATAAGCCGAGGAAGCTGGCGACGGCGGCGGCGACGTACAGCACCCACACCAACAGCTCCAGCGGTGTGGGGCGGCTGACGTATCCGAAGAAGCTGTGGATGATGTCGCCGAACGCGCTGTCTTCCGACAGGACGCGCCCTGAGTCCCACAGGTGCTGGCGGAGGAACGGCAGCCATCCCAAGTGCTGCATGTTCTCCACCGCGTCGACCAGCAGTCCGGCGGCGAACACCATCAGCACCGCGCCCAGCACGGTGAAGAATCGGGCGATGTTGAGGTGCTTTCCCAGGCGGTAGATGGCGAAGGCGAGGCACATGGCGATTGCCAGGCCGATCCCTGCCCCGAGCAGGGCGCCTGACGCCGAGGTGGAGAAGATGATGGCCAGGGTGAACACCGCCGACTCGAGCCCCTCGCGGCCCACCGCCTGGAACGCGATCAGGGCCAGGCCGCGCCGGGCGCCCTTCGACAGGTCACCCGCACCGTCGAGGGCGGCGTCCGTCTTGGCGCGCAGCTCGTCGGAGATCGTCCGGGCATGGTTCCGCATCCAGAACGTCATGTAGGTGAGGACGGCGGCAGCCAGGAGGTAGGTGCACGTCTCGAAGATGGTCTGGACGCTCGAGCCGGCGTACGTTCGGATCGTGTAATACGCGGCTACGCCGCCTGCGGCGGCCAGGGCCAAGGCGGCCCCCACGCCCAGCAGGACGTCGGCGAAGTGCCGGCGTTGCCCGATCCGGTCGAGGTAGGCGAGCAGGATCGCCACGATCATGCTGGCCTCGATCCCCTCACGGAGGAAGATCACGAGCGTGGCAGCCATGCGGCTCCTTCACGGCTCCTGGTCGGTGGAGCCTTCGGGGCAGTTAGTAGGTACACCTGTACCTATATATTAGGATACCCTAACTTCTGGTTGGCAAGTCTGGTGGCCAGCGGTGTCAAGGGCTCGTGGCATGGGGGTGGCCTGGGCAGCGGTGCCAGGGGCTGGCCCCCCTCGCGGGTAGCTTGGGCCGGGCCTGCAGGCGGGCCCAGCAGGCCGGCGGCTCCAGCTGCCACCTGCCCTCGTAGCTCAGGGGATAGAGCGTCGGTTTCCTAAACCGCAGGTCGTAGGTTCGAATCCTACCGAGGGCGCCACTTTGAAAGTCCTGGTCAGGCTGGCATGCCCCCCTGGCTGTGGGCACCCGTGGGGATGGAGCTCGTGGTGTGCTGCCCGTAGAGCCCGGAACCCTGACTGGTGCCGTGAGCCCAAAGATGAGACTGGGTCTGGGGCTCGCAGGCACCCTTGATTGTTGCTGCGAGCATGTGTCTCAGAGTCTTGAGCGATGCGACCCCTTGAGCGATGCGACCCCTGGGCGGCACGACTGGAGTCGACCAAGGGAGAGAGTTGTGGAGGTGATCGTCGCTCGCTACGCCGGCCTCGACGTGCACACGAGAAGACGGTGATGGCCGCGGATCGCACATCGGGGCCCGCGGCGCGGGCCGCCGCCAGGAGGTGCAGGAGTTCTCGACGTTCATTGCCGATCTGGTGGCGTTGCGGGACTGGCTGGTCGGCGAGAGCGTCACCCAGGTGGTCATGGATGCGACCGGGGTCAAGCTCGAGTCGGTGGTCACCGACGTGACCGGCAAGTCAACCAGGGCGATGATCGAGGCCCTGATCGCCGGAGAACGCGACCCTGAGGTGTGCGCGGAGATGACGCTCACTCGGATGCGGCCGAAGATCCCCGAGCTGCGCAAGGCCTTGCTCGGCCGTTTCGACGCCCATCACGTCTTGCTGGCCCGCATGCACCTGGACCATGTCGACTCCCTCACCAAGATGGTCGTTCACCTGGGCGAGGAGGTCGACGAGGCGCTACGCACGGCGCTGTGCGGGCAAGGCCATCATCACCGTGGGGCCCACACCGTGGTGATCATCATCTGGCGCGTGCTCGACGAGGGGGCCACCTACGACGAGCTCGGCGCCAGCTGCTTCGACCGGCGCAACGACACCTCAGCCCGCCAGTGCTACCTGGTCCGAGAGCTGGAGAGACTCGGCCACCACGTCACCCTCGACCCCGCCGCCTTGCCAACTCGGTCCTCGTCGTCGGCACATGTCGGGGCCTTCGGCCTGGAGCGGGACTCCGCCCCGCACCCCCGACTGGTGCGCCCAAGCGCTCGCGGGGACTGTGCGAGTTTCGTCTCAGGGATGGTGCAGCGACCACGACCCTTGCCCCGGTCATCACGTCTGGCAGCGAGAACTGCTCGGAACGCCGTGGAGCACACCCCCCCCGCTGCGCCGGGAGTGCCAGCGCCAACCCGTCCCCACGGGGAAGCCGGAGGAGCACGATTGCGTTGCCGGAGCGGGCTGGTCGGCGATCGTGCCCGCAAGGCATCACGACGTGAGAAGTGTCTGCAGCGGAGGTTGGTGGTCTGGGCGCAGCCGAGGGGCTCTTCTCGATCATGTCCTGGCAGACCCTCCATCGTCGCTATCGAGGAAGGTCGCTGCGCATGCGGCCACGCCCGCCGGCCAAGCAGCCAGAGTCCCTATCTCGTGAGGCTTGCCGATGCCAGGACCGCTCCCGCTGCGCTCACCAGTCTGACGCCGCGGATCGACGACGGCTCGATGGCGACAGTGGAGCCCCACGACTGGTAGCCGTTTGACGAGCTGAAGCTGCCCAGTACCACGGTGGCGCCACCGTCTACCTGCAGCTCGCAGGTGACCGGCTCGTGGACATCGCCCGTGTCGACCGTCATGAACACCCATGAGGGCCGGCCGGCGTAGACGAACACCTGGCCGACCTCGCGGCCGTGGAGGCGGAGCGCCGTTGCCGCCAATCGTCGTCCTCCCAAGGCGCCCAGGGCATCCGACCCGGCGACTTGGAACCCTCCCCCACCGTTTCCGCCCGTGCCGAGCCCGAGGTCGAGGCCCACGCCAAGTCCGGTACCTGCCACCACGACGGCGGCCGCCACTGATGTCAGAACGAGTCGCCGTCGCCGATCCGGCTTGAGCCGTGCCCGGCGCCGCGGTGAGGGGAGGACCGGCGGTGCCTGGTACGCCGAAGGACCTTGCGACGAGCCCCGGGCCAGGACCCGGCCGGTGAACCCGGCAGGCGGCTCTGCCTCCTCGGCGAGAAGAAGCAGCGAGTCGGCGACGTCGGCCAGCTCGTCGATCACCCCCCGACATGTCGGGCAGCCGTCGAGGTGGGCCAGTGCCTGAGATCGTTGCGTGCCGGTGACGAGGTTCAACGCCAGCTCCGGGGCGAGATCCTGCACCGCGGCGCACGAGAGCGCTCCTGTTCCGCTCACCGCGCGCCCTCGGGCTCGGTCATGGCCGCACGAAGCTTCTGTATTCCCGCGCGGATCCTGGTTTTGGCGGTCCCCAGTGGGATCTGCTCCGAAGCACTGATCGCCTCGGCGGTCTGGCCATAGAACGTGGCGAGCACCAGCGCACGCCGTTGGTCGAACGGCAACCCTGCGACAGCCAGCCGGAGACGGTGCGCCATGTCGCCTGCCACCGCCGCGTCGTCAGGCCCCATTGCCTGGTCGCTGATGTCGAGGAGCGCCTCGGGGTCGGTCGGTAGCGCACGGCGTAGCCGGAGGAAGTCGATCGCCACGTTGCGGGTGATCGTGAGTAGCCAGGTCGGCACGGATCCGCGGCGAGGGTCGTAGGTCGACGCATGCCGCCAGGCTCGCAGGAGCGCCTCCTGCGCGATGTCTTCCGCTGCCGCCGCATCACCGACCAGGCTGACCGCCAAGCCGAACACTCGCCGCTGGAACCGCTGCACGAAGGCGAGATCCATGCCCGGCTCGTCCAGAGCGAGTCCGCTCAGCAGCACCTCGTCTGCCAGGGCTTCGACAGCGGGGCGGTGGTGGGCCATGTTCGAACATACGGCCGAGCGCCGCCGACAGATTGTGCGCCCTGGCCGTCGTTGTCGATCGGTACCGTTGTCGATCGGTACGATCAGTAATTGCCGTTCATGGGAGCCGGGCTGGTCGACGTGGTCGAGGATGGTCGGTTGACGGGCGTGCCCGACGCGGCCATCGTCATCCACACGCCGCCGAAGTTCGCGATGCCTTGTCCGAGCGCTTCGCCTGGAGCGCTGTCGCCGACGAAGCGGTAGAGCGGCCAGCCGTCGTAGGTCACCTGGCGGCCGCTCGGGCCGTCGAGGGTTGACAGCATCGCGTTGGTGATGCCGGTCCCGGCGACTGGGGAAGTGGTGCCGGTGGGGAGCGTCAACGGCGGCCAGGCAGCGGCGCACTGGGCCGAGCGCAGGCAGGTGGCGACGTGTTGCTGGTCCGCGCTCAGGATGTAGAGCGTTCGGCCGGTCGAGTCGACCAGCACAGCTCCGACCCCAGGCAACTGGGCGACCCGTACGGTGGCGGACGACGGAGCCGCAGGCGACGGGGAGCTGCTAGACGTTGGCGATGCAGTGGCAGGGCGAGTACCCGCTTGCGCGTTGCCGGGGCTGGTGCTGCTGCAGGCGGTGAAGATGAGACCTCCCACGCCGACGGCGGTGGCGAGGGCGGTAGCTCGCCGTCGGTTGCCGCGCCGAGCCGCTCCGTAGTTCGATGTGGGTCTTGGCGCCGGGACCGACTGGGCTCGGTGATGGTGGCGTTGCCGTCGCTGCATGGTCGTCCTTTGTCGGGGGTCCTGCAGTTATTACGGATGTTGGGGCCAGAGGGATTGTGTGGCCGGCCGGAAGCGGGTGGGCGTACTGCGTGGTCACCATGTCGAGCGCCGCCTTCGGGGCGCTCGGTCAGGAGGTCCGCATGAGCCCGGTACCCGACCAGTGGCCGAAGCTGCTGATGTCGAGCTTCTCTACGGGCAGCTCCATCCACAGCTGGATCATGTTCAGGAAGTGGATGTCGTCGGCCAGCACGACATGGCGATGACCGTCCAGCAGCGCGAGCAGATGGGGGTAGAAGATCGACTCGAAGCGCCCGTCCTTCGGGCCGTCGACGAAGACCAGGTCGGCGGCCAGAAGCGTCTCGCGCTGCTGGGCGAAGTAGTCGTCGTCCGAGAGGTCCCCGAGCCGTTGCTCGATCCGGCTGCCGTCGAAGTCCTCGGCACGCAGCAGGGTGTTGGGAAAGCCATCCCATGCCACCACGTCGTACGTGATCACCGGTGCGGCTCCGGCGCCGTCGGCCAACGCCAGCGTTCCCATGCCGGTATAGGTCCCCACCTCGACGATCAGCGATGGCTTCGTCGTGCGGGCGAAGGCCGACAGGAGCCGGTAGTGCTCGCCAGGCCATTGGCGCACCCACTGGCGCTCTTCCTCGGTGGAGCACCGCTCCTCCAGCCAACCGAGGTCCACTGCTCGAGCTGCGGTGAATGCCCGTGCGGCCACCTCCAGCAGGTCTGCGCTCGGTGCCGACACGACAGCCGACGTCCGCACGCAGTAGGCACAGGACGTCAGGAGCACGCCGGCCGCGGCATGGCGCTCGTGGCCTGCGATGTCCCAGGCCGCAGGGTTGGTGGAGTCGAAGAGCATGCCGCACGGTATCTCAGCAGCGCGGGTCCGTCCCGGAACGGTGTTGGCGGTGCAACTGGCCCCCCGCGACTTGGCCCCCCGCGACTTGGCACCCCGCGACGTGGGGGTTGCCGCCAGGCTCAGCCTTCGGGCACGAGCCCCGGCACGACGCCGGCCAGCGCCGCGCCGAGCTGTTCGCCGAGGCGCCGGCTCAGCGCGTAGTGGATGTCCCCGACGAACCGGCCCCGCTCGTTGGCCAACGACATGACGCCGAAGAGCTGTCCGCCGTGGGTGATCGGGATGATGGCAGCCGACCCGAAATCGAGGTCGATCAGCACCCGGAGCTGACCGGGGTCGTGGATGCTCGCCTCGAGCACCGCCGGGGACATGGCCTGGTACCGGGCCGCGTTCCCGGTGTGGACACACAGCATCATCCCCACGTTCTCCTCCGCGCCGGGCCAGCGGGTGTAGAGCTCGCGGGCCAGGGCCGCCTTGGCCGGATCCACGTGGGCAGCTGCGATGAAGCCGGGCTGTCCCGCACCGTCTACCAGGTGGATGGCACACCAGTCGGCTAGTCGGGGCGGCGCTGCGGCGACCACCTGGCGCACGAGCGCGACTGCCTTGTCGTGGTCGGCTGGCACCCTGGCGAGGAGCGGCTGCAGCTCTGCCATCAGATCCTCGGCCCGGCGGGTGTCCGCAGCCCGGCGAGCCCCAGCCAGCGTCTGCAGCCTCACCGCCGCGGCACCGGCGACCGCCTCGACCACCGCCAGGCCGGCTCCGCTGAAGTCGCGGGCATTGCGGAACCCCACCACCCACACGCCGGAGGTGGAGCCGCCGTGCGTCATGGGCATCGACACCGACGTCGCGTCGTCGTGGGCGGGCGTCTCGGCAAACACCGGATAGCGCATGTCGCGCTCAGCCATGGTGCGCAGCACCACCGGTTGGCCGGTCCGTACCGCCTCGCTGGCCGGGGTGTCGGCCGACAAGGGGAAGCGCTCCCACCGCA
>JAJYAB010000083.1 GCA_021779775.1 Actinomycetes bacterium | reverse complement strand
GGACTCCGACCAGGCCGGCGTCGCCGTCGAGTACGGGATAGAGACGCTGGCGGCGCTCTGGGGAGCCTTCGGGAAGGGCCCCGTAGAGATCGAGGAGGTTGCGATCGGCGTCGACGGTGTAGATGTCGGTGTCCATGACCTCCCGCACGAAGGTCGCCTCGAGCGGGTCGACCGCGTACTCGCGCATGACATGAAAGCCTCGGCGCGCCACCTTCTCGGTGAGGATGGATCGCTTGAGCACCAACACGCTCACGAGGTGGGAGACCGTGGCTGCCGCGAGCAGAGCAAGGAGGCTGTTCTGGTCGTGGGTGAGCTCGAAAGCGAAGATGATCGCGGTGAACGGCGAGCGGGTCACACCGCCGAGAGCGCCGGCCATGCCAAGCAGTGCCCAGACCCCCGGCGTCGTGCCGGGTAGCACGTGGCCGAGCACTCCACCGATCGCCGCGCCCATCATCAGGATCGGGGCGAGGATGCCGCCGCTCGTGCCCCCGCCGAGTCCGCCCGACCAGATGACGAGCTTGACAGCGAACAACAGGAGGAGCGCGTCTACGCTGAGCTGGCCGAGCAGCTCGGCGTGGATGGTGTTGTAACCCACCCCGAGGGCCCGGGGGTCGATGAGCCCACCGGCGCCGATGATCGCCCCGCCGATGATCGGCCACCACATCCAGTGGAGGTGCCCGGTGAGCTTCTTGAACAGGTCCTCGAATCGGTAGACGGCCTGGGTCATGACCCAGGCGCCGAGGCCGGTAGCGATCCCGACCACCGCGGCGCCGAGGAGGACCACCCCGCCGAGAGGGGCATGGCCCGGCACAGGGAACAGCGGCTGGGGAGCGACGAGCACGGCGCTCGCCATCGCCATCCGAAGGCCGTCCGCGGTGGCGGCGGCGAGGCCGATCAGGACCATGGAGCGGGGCTTGAACTCAAAGGCCAACAGCTCGACGCCGAATAGCGTGGCAGCCACCGGGGTTCCGAACACCGCGCTCATCCCCGCCGCCGCCCCGGCCACAAGCAGCGCCCGCCGCTGCGCGGCGGTGAGACGGAACAGCTGGCCGACGATCGAGCCGACCGCGCCGCCGGTCAAGATGATCGGCCCCTCGGCGCCGAAGGGGCCGCCGGTGCCGATACTGATTGCACTGGAGATCGGCTTCAAGATCGCGAGGCGCGGCTGGACCCGGCTCCCGTTGATCAAGATCCGCTCCATCGCCTCGGGGATGCCGTGGCCACGGATCTGCTCGGAGCCGAACCGTGCCATCAGTCCGACGATCAACCCGCCACCGATAGGGATGACGACCGCTATGACCCCGAGGGTGTTGGCGTTGGGCGAGACCAGGTGGACGCTCAGACGCTGGTAGTAGAAGAGATTGGTGAAGAACCCGATCATGTCGAGCAGCGCCAGGGAGATCCCCGCCCCGAGCCCGCCGATCAGGATCGCCAGCGGGACGAGACCCAGGATGGCCGGGGTGGTGGTGAAGTCGCCGAGCGCTCGCTCCGAGGTCTCCCTGGGACGGCGGTCAGGGTCCTCCTTGTCTTTCGCAGTGGTCAGCTGCTCGACCACTGATGGGTTCTCGGGGTGCGATCCCGCCTCGTCCTCAGTCATATTCGACCGACGCTCGAAGTGGCTGGAACGACGGCTGATCGGGGAGAAGGGCGTGATGGCAACACGAGCACTTATACATCGTGGCGCGATGCTATCGTGACGGGAGTGAGTCTGCCTGACGCTGCCTATGCCCGCTTGCTGGCGCTCCGCACGGGCCTTCGCCACTTCGAGCGGTGGAGCGAGCAGCAAGCCAAGGCCGCCGGGCTGAGCCCGGCCCAGCACCAGTTGCTTCTCGCAATCCGGGGCCACGGCGATCCTCGGGGTCCCACGATCGGCGAAGTGGCGGACTATTTGCTCTTGCAGCACCACAGCACGGTCGGTCTCGTCGACCGGGCCGACGCCGCCGGGCTCGTGACCCGAACCCGGGACCCCGAGGATCATCGGGTCGTCCGGCTCCAGCTCACCGTGACTGGCGCCAATCGGCTCGAGGCGCTCTCTGCACTCCATCTCGAAGAGCTCGAGCGCCTCGCCCTCGAGCTCCCCGGGGCATGGCGGGGCCTCGCCCCGGTGCAGCGGCCCCACGGATTCCCCGGCGCGCCATCGCAATCCGGGCATCGCGACGCTGTCGATGTCGAGATCGCCCGCGTCTACGACGATGGCGCCACAGGCTCAACACCGCGGATCCTGGTCGACCGGCTCTGGCCCCGGGGAATCACCCGCGCCGATGCCCCCTTCGAGATCTGGATGAAAGACGTCGCCCCGAGTACCGAGCTGCGCAAGTGGTATGGGCACAAGCCCGAGCGCTTCGGCGATTTTGCTCGACGCTACCGCCAAGAGCTGGGACGCGAGCCAGCTCGCAAAGCGCTCGAACAACTGCACGCCCGGGGCGCCGAGAGCACCGTGGTCCTCGTCACCGCAACCAAGGATTTCGAACGCTCCGGTGCGGCCGTGCTGCGAGACATCCTCGCTGACCGCTGATTGATCGCCCGCTCAGCCAAGCCCGCTGTCATGGGCGGCCACGCGCCAGCGCCATGGCTGCCCGTAGACCGCGACGGGATATGATCCCGGCGCAGAGTGACTATCTTGTTGACGGTATAACCTCCTGACGGTATACTGATTCGATGCCCTGGGAGCTTCTCGTCACCGAGGAGTTCGAGCGGTGGTGGGACGCGCTCACCGAAGAGCACCAAGATGCGCTGACGGCGCGCATCGCCATGCTTCGAGACCACGGCCCCGCTCTTGGTCGCCCGACGGTCGACACCATCGCCGGAAGCCGGCTCGCCAACTTGAAGGAGCTGCGAGCCACCGTCGGCCGGGCGCACCTGCGTGTGCTGTTCGTCTTCGACCCGGCCCGGAGGGCGGTGCTGCTCGTCGGGGGCAACAAGGCCGGGCAGTGGCAGTCGTGGTACCGCCGGGCGATCCCACAGGCAGAAGAGCTGTATGCCAAGCACATCGAGACGATGAGGAGGAATGAGCGATGAAGCGCTTCGAGGAGCTCGAGGCCGAGGTGATGACCGACCCGGCTCGCCGGGAGCGGGTGGAGCGCGAGCGAACCAAGGTCGTCGCCGAGCAGGTCCGAGATGCACTCGGTGAGTTGCGCCGGGTGCGCCAGCTCACCCAGGTGGAGCTGTCTCGAACCATGGGCCGGCCCCAGTCGACGATCTCCCGGATCGAACGCGAGGGCGACATGCTGCTCTCGACGCTCGCCGCGTACGTCGAAGCCCTCGGCGGACATCTCGAGATCAACGCCGTCGTGGGCGACCAGCGCATCGCGCTCACCACCACCGACTCCCCCACCCGGCGCAGCGCCTGACACCCACCCCCTCTGCCCAGCCGGGCCCGGCTATCAGACCTCCCACCCGAGGCACGGCATCTACCCTTCAGCGGTGATCCTGCGCTGCACGAGGCGGCTGCTCGACGTCCTCGAGCAGAGAAGCTTCCACCATCGCCCCCGGTATCGACTCCGCACCTCGGACGCCGGGGCGCACCGGGGAGCCCGACCGGGCCGAGCACGGCTTCTTGCATTGCGGGCCGACCGGGGCGGGGCATTTCGTGAAGATGGTCCACAACGGCATCGAGTATGGGATGATGGCGGCCTTCGCCGAAGGGCTCAACGTCTTACATAACGCGAATGCCGGCAAGAAGAGCACCGCCGCCGACGCCGAGACTGCCCCGATGGAATCCCCCGAGTTCTACCAGTTCGACATCGACACCACCGCGGTCGCGGAGGTGTGGCGCCGCGGCAGCGTCGTCGAGTCCTGGCTGTTGGACCTGACCGCCACCGCCCTGTTCGACTCGCCGGATCTCGCCGAGTTCTCCGGGCGGGTGTCGGACTCGGGCGAAGGGCGGTGGACGTCGATCGCGGCGATCGACGAAGGGGTCCCTGCCCCGGTGCTCACCACCGCGCTGTATTCCCGGTTCGCGTCTCGGGGCCTCGACGACTTCGCCGGCAAGGTGCTCTCGGCCATGCGCAAAGGCTTCGGCGGCCACGACGAGAAGAAGGCCTGAAATGCCCCCAACGACGAAGCCGTCGAAACCGACAGAGACGGCCAAGCCGGTCGTCGTGCTGTTCGACGTCGACGAGACCCTGGTGCATACCGGCGGGTCGGGGGCGCGCAGCTGGAAGGCCGCGTTCGACACGCTCTACGACATCCCCGCCGACATCGGCGAGCACAGCTCGGCAGGTGAGACCGACCCGCAGGTGGCCCGGGCCACCTTCCGCGCGGTTCTCCACCGCGACCCGAGCGACGACGAGCTCGGCCGGCTCTACGCCCAGTACCTGCTGCACCTGGCCGAGGACATCGGGGTCTCAGAGGGCTACCGGGTGCTCCCCGGGGCAGAGAAGATCCTCCTGCGCCTGGGGGAGGCCGGCGTCATGCTCGGCCTGGTTTCTGGTGCCATGGAAGGCGCGGCGCGCACCAAGCTCGTCCCCGCCAACCTGAACCGGTTCTTCGTCTTCGGCGCCTACGGATCGGACTCACCCGACCGCACCGAGCTGACGAAGTTGGCCATCGAAAAGGCCGCCCGGCTGCACGACCAGCTGGCGCCGTCCAAGGTGTACGTGGTCGGCGACACTCCCCACGACATGGAGGCGACCAACGCATCGGGTGCGGTGTCGGTCGGGGTGGCGAGCGGCCACTACTCGGTCGACGAGCTTGAGGCGGCCGGAGGCGCCCACGTGCTTAGCTCACTCGAAGACGGGTTCCCGGGGCTGTGACAACCCGGCGGGTGGTGCCACGGGGGGTAGTGCTCGGGCGGGTGACGCCCTGGCGGGCGGTGAGCCCCCCTGCGGCGAGCGGAACGGTCACCTGCCACGCCGCCGCCGAGACGAGGCTGGCCGCGTCAGTCACCGGGGCGGCGACGGTGCACCCGGCTGCCCTGGCCGACGAGGATGTTACTGACCATGGCCGGCGAGAACAGGCCGTGTTCCACCACCCCGGGTATCGCGGAGAGCCGCATCGCCAGCTCACCCGGGTCGCCGAGCGGCCCGAAGTAGCCAGCGAGCACCCCTCCGTCCGGGCTCACCGGCGCGTCGGTCAAGCGGGCGTCGCCCAACGCTCGAAGGGTGGCGTCGAGGCCGAAGGCCAGCAGCTCGAGAGGCACGGGCACCGCCAAGGCGTCCACCAGCTTGTTCGACGAGACGATCACGACGTAACGCTCCGCTGCAGCCGCAGCGATCTTCTCCCTGGTGTGGGCACCACCTCCACCCTTGACCAGCCAGCCGGCCGGGCCCACCTGGTCGGCCCCGTCGATCGTGACATCGAGGTGGTCGATGCCGGTGAACCCCCGGACGTCGAGGCCGAGGCTGCGGGCGGTGTCGAACGTGGCCGGCGAGGTCGCCACGCAGGTGATGTCGAGCTTGCGGCGCGCGAGGGCGCCCAGCAGGTAGGCGACGGTGGAGCCGGTGCCGAGCCCGACGGTCATGCCGGCCTCTACCAGCTCGGCGGCGGCTTCGGCGGCGAGACGCTTCTCGGTTTCGATGTCTGTCACTTGCACTCCGTCAGTTCCACACCCGATCTCGACCGTGTCCTCCACCCTATGGAAGCCCGCTACTGGGTGCCACAGACTCACAGACAAGGACCACGATGACCACAACAACTCGGCCGTCGGGTGATCTCGATACGATATGTGTCAACACCATCCGCACCCTCGCCATCGACGCCGTGGAGAAGGCGAACTCGGGTCGTCCGGGGACGCCGATGGGCATGGCCCCGGTCGGCTATCAGCTGTGGCAGCGCGAGTTGCGCTTCGACCCTGCCGATCCGATCTGGCCCAACCGGGACCGTTTCGTGCTCTCCGAGGGACACGCCTCGGTCCTCCTCTACGCCCTGTTGCACCTGGCGCAAGTGACGGCGGTGAACCCCGCCTATGAGACCGTCGGGCGTGCGTCGGTGACCTTGGACGACATAAAGACCTTCCGGGAGCTCGGGTCCCGCTGCCCGGGGCATCCCGAGTACCGCTGGACCTCTGGGGTGGAGGCAACGACGGGGCCGCTCGGCCAGGGGGTGGCGAACTCGGTCGGCATGGCGATCGCCTCGCGCTGTCAGGCCGACCGCTACAACAAGCCCGGCTTCGAGCTGTTCGACTTCGACGTGTACGCGCTCATGGGCGACGGCTGCATGATGGAGGGCATCTCCGACGAGGCGGCGTCGCTCGCCGGCCATCTGGGACTGTCCAAGCTGTGCTGGATCTACGACAACAACCACGTCACCATCGAAGGCAACACCGCGCTCGCCTTCAGCGAGGACGTGGGAGCAGTCTTCTCCGGCTACGGCTGGAACGTGACCCGGGTGGCCGACGCCAACAACCTCGGATCGCTGTCCAAGGCGTTCCAGATCTTCCGGGACGAAGCGGAGCGACCCACTCTTGTCATCGTGGACAGCCACATCGGCTACGGGCCCCGGACATCGTCGACACCAGCGCCGCCCACGGCGAGCCGTTGGGGGCAGCGGAGGTGAAGAAGGCCAAGGCCAGCTACGGCTGGCCCGAGGACGCCAAGTTCTTGATTCCTGACGGGGTCTACGAGCACTTCGCCGATGGCATCGGGGCCCGGGGGAACCGGCTCCGGGAGGCGTGGATGTCGCTATTCGCTGACTACGAACGCGAGCACCCTGAGCTCGCGGCGGAGCTCTTGGCCATGCAGCGCCGGGAGCTTCCCGCAGGATGGGACGCCGACATCCCCACCTTCGATCCTGACCCCACCGGAGTCGCCACCCGAGACTCCTCGGGTGAGGTCCTCAACGCCATCGCTCCTCGGGTGCCCTGGCTGATCGGCGGGTCGGCCGACCTGGCACCATCCACCAAGACCCGCCTCACCTTCTCAGGTGCGGGGGACTTCGAGGAGGGCAACTACGGGGCTCGGAACTTCCACTTCGGCATCCGTGAGCACGCGGCGGCGGCGATCACCGCTGGCCTGGTGCTGTCCAAAGTCAGGGCCTACTGGTCGAGCTTCCTCGTCTTCTCCGACTACGCCCGGGGAGCGATCCGCCTGTCCGCGCTGATGGAGATCCCCGTCATCCACGTCTTCACCCACGACTCGATCGGCATGGGCCAAGACGGCCCTACCCACCAGCCGGTCGAGCAGCTCGTCTCGCTGCGCGCCATCCCGGGCCTGGTGGTGCTCCGCCCCGCCGACGCGAACGAGGTGGCCGAAGCCTGGCGGGTCATCATGGGCCTGCAACACGATCCGGTCGCCCTGGTGCTCACCCGCCAAGCCGTTCCCACCCTCGACCGATCCCGCTACGCCCCGGCGTCGGGCCTGGCCAAGGGGGGCTACGTGCTGGCCGACCCCGCTACACGGTCACCCGAGGTCATCATCATCGCCACGGGCAGCGAGGTCTCCCTCGCCGTCGCCGCCTACGAGGAGCTGAGCGCCGAGGGCGCGGCGGTCCGGGTGGTGAGCATGCCGAGCTGCGAGCTGTTCGACCGCCAGCCGGTCG
>JAJYAB010000082.1 GCA_021779775.1 Actinomycetes bacterium | reverse complement strand
CAACGCCGGCAAGCGCTCGGTCGGGCTCGACCTGAAGACGGCGGACGGAGCCGAGGCCATGCGGCGCCTGGTGTCTCGCAGCGACGTGTTCCTCACCAACTACACAGCGCCGGCGGTCCGCCGCCTCGGCCTCACCTACGAGGAGGTCCGGGCACTGCGGCCCGACATCGTGTATGCAGCGCTGCCCGGGTTCGGCTCCGACCCGACCTCGCCATACTACGACTATGTGGCGTGGGGACCCAACCAGGCCCCGCTGGTCGCCCTCGAGGGCCTCACCGGGCACCCCGGCCACGATCCGGCAGGGATAGCCACCATCTCGTACCCCGACTACTCCAGCGGCGTGCAGGCCTCGGTCGCCGTGCTGGCTGAGCTGCGGAGGAGGGCTGCCACGGGGCGGGGGGCGTGCATCGACCTGTCGCAGATGGAAGCGACGGTCTCGCTGCTCGGCCCCCTCGTCCTCGCCCATGGTCGCACCGGCGTCTCCCCGGCCGCCACCGGGAACCGCCAGCCGGGCGTAGCGCCCCAGGGGGTCTACCCCTGCCGCGGCAGCGACCGGTGGGTCGCGGTGAGCGTCGCGTGCGATGCCGGGTGGCGCGCCCTGTGCGCCCTGGCCGCGCATCCGGAGTGGGCGGAGGATCCACGGCTGGCAACGGCGGCCGCACGGACCGAGCACCACGACCTGGCCGACGAGCTGGTCGCCGGGTGGACCGCCCGCCACACCAGCGCCGAAGTCGCCCACTGGCTCCAGGAGGCAGGCGTGGCAGCCGCTGCGGTGGCCGACAACGAGGGGCTCGTGCTCGACCCCCAGCTGGCCGACCGGCAGTTCTGGGCGTTCGCCCCCCATCCCCGTGTCGGGGTCGACTTCTTCACCGGTGTGCCGGTCAACCTGTCGGCGACGCCCGGGCGGTTCGATTCGGCCGGGCCGCCGTTCGCCGAGCACACCGTCGCGGTCTTGCGTGACGTCTGCGGGTACGCAGAGGATGAGATCGGTAGGCTCGTCGATGCCGGCGCGGCATGGCTTCCCAGCGTGAGCGACCATGAACCCACCGACCGGCCCTGGCGGCCGTGGGGCCAGGTGGTGCTGCGCCAGCTCGGCTACGACCCTGCAGCCGAGGACCCTGCGGCCGAGGACCCTGCGGCCGAGGACCCTGCGGTGGCACCGGCGGATGCCGTGCCGGCGGAGCACGGCGACGACCTCTCCCTGACCGGGCTTCGGGTGGTCGCCCTCGGCGGTCCGGAGATCGCCCAGGCCGTACGGATCTTCGCCGGCCTTGGCGCCGAGGTCCTCCTGGTAGAACCCCCCGGCGGCGGGCCGCTGCGGAGCACGCCCACCGGTGGCGTCGACCCGGCCGGCGAACCGGGGCTGTGGTGGTCTGCCTTCGCCGGCGGCTGCCGCAGCGTGGTCGTGGACCTGGCCGACCCCGACGGGCCTGCCCGGCTGCGCCGCCTAGCGGTCAGCGCCGACGTGGTGCTCGACGCGACGGCGCCAGGCCTCCTCGACGACCTGGGTACCGGCTACGACGCGGTGGTCGCTGAGGGTCCCGCCGTGGTGTGGGTCTCCGTCACGCCGTTCGGGCGTGACGGGCCACGCCGCAGGTGGCGGGGCTCGAACCTGGTGGCCTGGGCAGCGTCTGGTGTCCTGTACACCACCGGGCACGCCGACACCCCACCGGTCGTTCCCGGCGGTCCGGCCCAGCTGGCCTGTCACCTCGCCGCCATCAACGCCGCAGTGGGCACGCTGGTGGCCCTCGCAGCGCGGGACCGGACCGGCCGTGGCCAGCTGGTGGACGTGTCGATGCAGGAGACGGCGGTAGCGGTCGCCTGCGAGACCGGCGTCCCGATCTACCTCTCCGATCTTCAGCACCGGCCTCGCCAGGGAAACCGCCGTCCGCTCCTGCGGCCCTGGGGCCTCTACCCATGCCAGGACGGCTGGGCGTCGATCGTCATCCTCCAACCCGCCCACTGGGACGCCATCGCCCTCTGGATGCAGGAGCGGACGGGCAACGAGACGGCCACCGAACCGGTCTTCCGCGAGCTGCTGGCACGCGTCGAGACGCCTGAGCTGCTCGACCAGTGGGCCGAGGAGCTCAGCTCGACCTACACCAAGTACGAGCTGTTCACGGAGGGGCAGCGGCGCGGCGTGCCGGTCACCCCGGTGACCACCATCGCCGACCTGCTGGCCGACCCGCACCTGCAGGCCACCGGCTTCTGGGTCGAGGTCGACGACCCCGACCTCGGGCGGGTCCTCCTGCCAGGGCCGCCCTGGCGGCTGGCTGGGCGGCGCTGGCGCCTTGCTCCGGCACCGGTCCTCGGTGCCGACACATCCGGCGTCCTCGACCGCTCGCCGACCTGACGATCCGCAGGGAGCTCAGCCCCCGTCGCGGCAGCTCGTGCCGGCACCGGGCTGACCGGCGCGGGCGCGGGCCTGCCCGGAGGCGTAGCGTAAGGACCGAGCCTCGAGAGGCGTCGCCAAAGGTCGGCGCCCTCGGGCGCAGAGCACCGGAGGCAGTCCCATGCGCCTGATCGAACGTCCCGACCGACCCGAGCAGCACTTCAGCGAGGGCGAGCCGGATCTCGAGCCCCCCGAGGAGCTGTGCGTAGCCGAAGTTGACGCCGACCTCGCTCTCGAAGAGGACCTCGACTGCGAAGCACTGACCGAAGACGACGTGGAAGAGCGGATGCTCGAGGAGACGCTGGAGGAGCTCGCCCACGGCGAAGACGACCACCCCGGGTGGGCCACCGGGCCCGACGAGTTCCGATGCCGACGGTGCCTGCAGATCTGCCATTCGGCCGAGCTCGAAGACGTGTCGCGCTGGGAGTGCCGCTCCTGCGCCGGGTGATGCCCGGCGTTCAGTCGCCGGCCAATGCCTCCGGCCGGCGAAGCCGCTTGCGGTCGGCCTGACGCCGCTTGTCGTCCATCCGTCGCTGGCGCGCCGCCGGCGATGGTGCGGTGGCGGTCCGCCGGCGTTCCACGTGCATCGCCGCGGCCAGCCGTTGCTCGAGCCTGCGCAGCGCGATGGCGCGGTTGCGGTGCTGCGAGCGCTCGGTAGACGCCGCGACCCGGACGACCGGTCCCAGGCGGTCGAGCAGACGCTGGCGTTGGCGGGGGCCGAGCGACGGCGAGCTCGCCACGTCGAAGCGCACCTCGGCCCGACTGCTCACCTTGTTGGCGTGCTGCCCCCCGGGCCCGCCACTCGTCGTGAAGCGCCACGACAGCTCATGCAACGGGATCTGCAGGTGACGGCTGACCCGGAGCACCGGCACCGCCTTGGCGTCGCTCACCCGGTGTCCCCTGACCAGCCGATGTCCTCCCCCCACGTGCCTGCCGGCTCGTCGACAACCGGATTGGCCAGCTCGCCGAGGCCATCCACCGCGACGCGGACGGTGTCGCCCGCAACCAGCCACCTCGGCGGGTCGAAGCCGGCGCCCACCCCGGCGGGGGTGCCAGTCGACACGACGTCGCCGGGCTCCAGCGTGAAAGCTGTCGTCAGATGCTCCACCTGCTCCCAGCAGGAGAAGATCATGTCCGCCGTGGAGCTGTCCTGGCGGAGGTCGCCGTTCACCCACGTCCGGATCGTCAGCTGATGAGGATCGCCAACCTCGTCGGGCGTCACGAGGAACGGACCGAGCGGGCCATGGGTGTCGAAGGACTTCCCCATGGTGAACGTAGGGGTGCGCCACTGCCAGTCCCGCACGCTGACGTCGTTCAAGATGGTGTAGCCGGCGACCACCTGGTAGGCCAGCTCGGCCGGCACGTGCCGGCAACGACGACCGATGACCATGGCCAGCTCGCCCTCGTAGTCGACCGATCCTGACACCCGGGGCACCTCGATGCCGTCACCCGGGCCGACCACGCAGGTGTGCTGCTTGGTGAAGAAGGTGGGAACCGTAGGGACCGGGCGGCCGAGCTCGGCAACATGCGCCGCATAGTTCTGGGCGATGGCCAGCACCTTCGGCGGCCGAGGGACCGGGGCGCGCAGGCGCACGGACGCCAGCGCGAACCGCCGCGCCGGCCCGCGCGGTACCCGGGCTGCCCGTTCGAGGGCCGCAGGTCCTCCGCCGAGGATGCCCACCATCGTCGCCGGCAACCCGACCGCCCGGTCAGCGAGATCGACGACCTCGTCCCCCACTACCAACCCCGGCCGCGGCGCGCCCCCGCCGACGCGGCGGTCAGGGCCACCAGGTTCGAAGGTGACGAGCCGCACCGGTGTCGCCCGGAGCCGGCGTCAGATGGAGACCGTGCGGGCGCTCGCATAGCGGGCCGCCACGTCGGACCAGTTGACCAGGTTCCAGAACGCCGTCACATAGTCGGCCTTGACGTTCTTGTACTGCAGGTAGAAGGCATGCTCCCAGATGTCGATGACCAGCAGCGGCAGGGACCCCTGGCCAATGTTGCCCTGGTGGTCGTAGATCTGCTCGACGATGAGGCGCCGGCCGATCGGCTCCCACGCCAGAGCGCCCCAGCCCGAGCCCTGCACCGTGTTGGTCGCCTGGGTCAGCTGGGCCTTGAAGCCGTCGAAAGATCCGAACGACTCGTCGATCGCCACCGCCAGCTCGCCCGAAGGTGCGCCGCCGCCCTCCGGGCTCATGTTGGTCCAATAGATGCTGTGGAGGACGTGGCCCGACACGTGGAAGGCCAGAGCTTTCTCCAGGCCCACGATGGCGCCGAAGTCACCAGACGAACGGACGGATTCCAGCTTCTCGAGCGTCTGGTTGGCCCCGGTCACGTAGGCGGCATGGTGCTTGTCGTGGTGAAGCTCGATGATCTGGCCGGAGATGTGAGGCTCCAACGCCGCCGGGTCGTAGGGCAGGTCGGGAAGTTCGTATGCAGCCAAGGGGGGCTCCTCGCTCGTGCAGATGGTGCTCGGGGGGTACCCAGCGCAGTGTATTGCACAACATGGAGGGGGCGAACCAGCAGCCCCACAGCCGGGTACGGACGCCGGCCGGCCGCCTCGGCCATGCGGTCGAAGCGGTCGAAGCGGTCGGCGGCATCAGCCGCCTCCCAGCGCCTCGAGCATCGCCTGAGGATCCATGTCGAGGTTCGGCATGAACACCGCCGAGATGACCGCGGCGAACACCGCCACCCCGGCGCCGACCGCCATCGCCACGTCGAGCCCGGTGGTGAACGACGTCGCACCGGCATGGACGACGGCCGCCACCAGCCCGGAGGGCGCACCCGGGGGGATCGGCAGGACGCCCTGGGACACGGCCGGCGCGAGCTGTGCCAGGTGGGTGGCCAGGGCCGCCGGGACGTGAGCCTCCACGAGATGCGAGCGGAACACCGAGGTCACCGTGTTGGCGACCACCGTGCCGAGCACCGTGGTGCCCAGGAGCCCACCGACCTGGAACCCGATGCCCTGCAACCCCGCGGCCACACCGGCCAGGTCCCGCGGGGCACCACCGACGATGGCCTGCGACGAGGCCGTCTGCACCGCACCCATGGCCAGGCCGATCAGCACGAACCAGGGCCAGATGTCGGAATAGGGGGAGCTCGGGCCCAACGTGGCGAGCCCGAAGAGCGCAGCAGCCACCAGCGCGAAGCCGGCGGCGAGCGGCCACCTCGGACCGAAACGCCCGACGAGGAAACCGCCGAGCGGTGCGCTGAAGGCCAGCACCGCCGTAAGGGCAAGCATCCGCACCCCGGCACCGACCGGCGAGTCCCCCTGGACGCGTTGGAGGTAGAGGCTCAGGAAGAAGATCATGCCGAACATCGCCAGCGCCAGGCACAGCGTCACCACGAAGCCGACGAGCAGGGGGCGATGGCGGAACAGATCGGTGGGCAGCAGCGCCCGCTGGCCGACACTGGACTCGCGCCACACGAAGGCGCCGAGCAGTGCCAGGCCGACCACGATCCAGGTGAGCGACGACGCGCTGGTCCACCCGTGGGTGTCGGTCTGGATGAGGCCCCAGACCACCCCGAGCAACCCCGCCGACAGCAACCCGAGCCCGGGCAAGTCGAAGCCGGTCGGCGGCCGCGAGTCTCTCGACTCGGCGACGAACCATGCCCCGACGACCAAGGAGATCAAGCCGACCGGCAGGTTGACGAAGAAGATCCACCGCCAGGACAGGTGCTCCACCAGCAGGCCGCCGACGATTGGCCCCGAGGCGATGGCGACCGACGACGCTCCTGCCCAGATGCCGACCGCCTGCGCCATGCGGTCGATCGGGAACGTGGCCCGTAAGATGGCCAGGGTCTGCGGC
The DNA here is from genome assembly GCA_021779775.1 of Actinomycetes bacterium. Classification (GTDB taxonomy): domain Bacteria; phylum Actinomycetota; class Acidimicrobiia; order Acidimicrobiales; family UBA8190; genus JAJYAB01. Next base: position 1,342 of record JAJYAB010000082.1, on the reverse strand, counting down.
ATCATCAGCGCCCCGAACAGGCCCTGCACGGCACGCATGGCGATCAGCATGCCCATCGACTGCGACACCCCGCACAGCATGGACGCCACGACGAAGCCGGCAGTGCCGACGAGGAACACCCGCTTGCGCCCGAACCGGTCGCCCAGCTTGCCCCCGGTGACCAGCAGCACGGCGAACGTCAGCATGTAGGCGTTCGTCACCCACTGGAGGCCGCTCAGCGAAGCGTGGAATTGGGTCCCGATCTTCGGGTTGGCGACCGACACGACCAGGCTGTCGAGGCCGACCATCATCAGGCCGAAGGCCACAGCGGCCAAGGTCAGCCACTCGTGCCCACGCCCCCGCCGGCGTACCGGCCCCGGCGGCGCCGGGCGCTCGTCGACCCGCTCGAGCACGCCAGGGGCAGCCGCGCCCGGTGGTGCGATGTCGCGGATCTGGAGGATCTCATCGGTCATGGTGGCTCGTTCCTCCTCGCAGGCGGCCCGTGCAACGGAATGGTCGTTCCGCTTGAACTAGCCTAACGGAATGACCATTCCGGTTGTCAATCCGACCGTCGCCGGCAGCGAGCCGGGTCCAGCCGTGGCCGCCCCCGACGGCAGCCCGACGCGCGCCGATGCACGCCGCAACCGGGCCAAGGTGATGGCGGCTGCCCAGTCGGTGTTCGCCGCCCACGGGGTGTCCGCCCCGATGGAAGACGTCGCGCGTCAGGCGGGTGTGGGCGTGGGGACGGTGTACCGACACTTCTCCACGAAAGAAGCGCTGGTAGAAGCCATCGTGGCGGACCACATCGGTCCGCTGGTGGAGCAGGCACGTCTCGGGCTCGAGTCCGACGACCCGGGCGGCGCGTTCTTCCGGCTGCTGCAGGCCCTACTCGACGAGCTGGTGTCGTTCCGCCCGCTTGCCGAGGCCATCGCCGCCACCGCCGAGCACCTGGCCGGAGCCCGCAGCCAGAAAGACGAGCTGGTCACCTTGGCCGTGGCGCTCCTGACCCGAGCACAAGACGCCGGGACCATCCGACCCGATGTGCAACCCGAGGATCTCGAGCTCCTGCTCTCCGGCTTGGCCCATGCGTGCGACCGGCACGGGGGCAACCAGGGAAACGGGGCGCGATACCTGGCCATCGTGTGGGACGGGCTGCGGACGGCGGACCCGACCCCGCTCGGCGGCGGGCTCCTCCCAGCCGGCGGGCACTGACCACGTCGACAGCTCGACCGAGCGGTCAGGCGTCGCCCGCGTGCCCCGCGTTGTCCGCGTGACCCGCGTTGTCCCCGAGCACCGCCAGCGCCTGCTGGCCGTGCTGGTCGATGTCGAACTCACTGGCGATCCGGGCCATCACGCGGCGATC
>JAJYAB010000081.1 GCA_021779775.1 Actinomycetes bacterium | reverse complement strand
GCAGTGGATCTCCTCCGTGGCGCGGCGGACCGTTCCTTCTTCGGGCCGGACCTCGACGTCACCGAAGGCGAGGGTGACCGGCTGGTCCGAGGACCGCGCCCGCCGCAGGAGCGCCCTGATGCGGGCCGACAGCTCCTTGGCCACGAACGGTTTCGTCACGTAGTCGTCGGCACCAGCCTCGAGGCCGGCTACCACGTCGTGTGTGTCGGTCCGGGCAGTGACCATGACCACCGGTACGGCAGAGACACGGCGAAGCTGCCGGCAGCACTCGAACCCGTCAATGCCCGGCAGCATCAGGTCGATGAGGACGACGTCCGCCGGCTGCTCGGCGAACCGCTCCAGGGCGGCCTCGCCGCTGGCCGCCTCCTGGAGCTCGTAGCCTTCGTCCTCCAGGGCCAGGCGAAGCGATGCACGGATGCGCTCGTCGTCCTCCACCAACAAGATCCGGCTGCTCATGGGTCCGCCCTGGTCGTCTGGTGGGAGGTGGTGCGTGGCTGCCGGCGGGGGGCCAGGCGAGGGGTCGGGGTCGAAAGCGGTCGGGCACAGGCCCACCTCCCCTGTCGTCGACGGCACCCTACCGCCCCGTGGTGCTGCTGCGGATGGCGGGCCGTCTACGGTAGTGCCTGTGGGCGTAGTGCCAGTGGGGTGGGAGCTCGAAGGGTTCGGACGGTCGATCGACGGCCGGGCGCGGGCCACCGTCCGCGCTTACGCGGGGGATGTGGCAGCCTTCGTCGACTGGGCGCAGCGGGCCGGGGCCCGGCAGCCGTCGGAGGTCGATCGCCGGATGCTCCGACGCTACCTCGGCTACCTCGCCACCCGGCGCTACGCGCGGGCGACGGTGGCACGAAAAGCGGCAGCGCTCCGCTGCTATTTCGCGTGGGCGCTGCGGTGCGGTCTGGCACCGTCGGATCCAGCCGGCCGCCTGTCGGCTCCGACGGCCCGGTCGCGGCTTCCGCGCGTCCTGGACACGCCGGAGCTCGACCAGATGATCGACCAGCGTCCCTCGGTCGCGGGAGCCACACCGGTCGATGCGGCGCTCGCGTGTCGCGACCACGGCGTCTTGGAGCTTCTCTACGGATGCGGCCTGCGCGTGGCCGAGCTCTGCAGCCTCGATGTCGGCGACGTGGACGTCGCCGGGCGCGCCCTGACGGTGGTGGGCAAGGGCGACCGCCAGCGCCGGCTGCCCATGCACGACGGCTGCCAGGCGGCCATGGCCCAGTGGTTGGCCGGTCCTCGCCACGTCTTGGCTGGTACCGAGGCCGGTGAGGCGATGTTCGTCAACCGCCGCGGTCGCCGGCTCGGCCAGCGTGACGTCCGGCGCATCATCGACCGCCGCGCTGGCGTGCCGACCCACCCCCACGCCCTTCGCCACAGCTTCGCCACGCACCTGCTCGACGGGGGGGCGGATCTCCGCGTCGTGCAGGAGCTGCTCGGGCATGTCAGCCTGCAGACGACGCAGGTCTACACTCATGTGAGTAAGGAGCGGCTGCGCTCCGTCCACAGTGCGACCCATCCCCGGGCGTAGGGGGAACGTTGGCATCAGAACCTGACCGCGCGACAGCCCAGCTCTGGGCGGAGTACAAGGAACGGGGCGGGCGCGCCCTGCGGGACCAGCTCATCGTCCTGTACTCGCCGCTCGTGAAATATGTCGCCGCCAGGGTGGCGGTGGGGATGCCCCAGCACGTCGACAGCGCCGACTTGGTCAGCTACGGGATTATCGGGCTGATCGATGCCATCGACCGGTTCGACCCGGAACGGGCGGTGAAGTTCGAGACCTACGCGATCCCGCGGATCAGAGGTGCGATCATCGACGAGCTCCGGGCCATCGACTGGGTTCCCCGGTCGGTACGTGCCAAAGCTCGTGCAGTCGAGCAGGCGTACAGCACGTTGGAGGCTGGTCTTCACCGCTCCCCCACCGATACGGAAGTGGCAGTGGAGATCGGCATTACGGAAGGTGACCTGCAGGACATCTTGCGGCAAGTGTCGTTCGTCGGGGTGGCAGCACTGGACGAGGTCTTCTCCTCCGGTGGGGAGCGATCGGATCGCACCACCCTTGGCGACACCATCGCCGACGTCGGCGCCGGACCTGGGGCGAAATTCGAGGACAAGGAGCTTAAGGAGCTGCTGCTGCAGGCGATCACCCGGCTCGGCGACCGCGAGCGGACGGTGCTGTCGCTGTACTACTACGAGGGGTTGACGCTCGCAGAGATCGGCGAGATCCTCGGGGTGACGGAGAGCAGGATCTGTGAGATCCACACCAAAGCAGTCCTGCAGCTGCGGTCGAAGCTCGGGTCGAGCCGTGAGGAGTTGGCAGCAGGGTCCCAAGGAAAGCGCGCGACGGCGGCCAAGACCGGTTGACGGGGGCCTGGCGGCTGCGTCCGCAGGCTCTGGGCCGCCCGGGCGGTGCGCCGCTGTCCGCTAGGATAGGGAAGTGCCTGCCGATCGGCGGGCAGCCACCACACGCCGAAGCACCCGGACGCGTCCACGGTCGCCTCGTACGAGGCGCAGCGTCGGGGAAGCACAACCGATGGGAGAGCGATCATGGCCGTCGTTACGACGCGGCAGCTGTTGGAGGCCGGCATGCACTTCGGTCATCAGACCCGCCGGTGGAACCCGAAGATGCGCCGCTTCATCCTGGGCGAGCGCAACGGCATCTACATCATCGACCTGAAGAAGACCCTGTCGGGACTGGAGGAGTCATACGGGTACGTGCGCGACCTGGTGGGCAAGGGAGGGATCCTGTTGTTCGTCGGGACGAAGAAGCAGACCCAGGGGCCGATTGCCACGTATGCCGATGCCTGCGGCATGCCATACATCAACGAGCGCTGGCTGGGCGGCATGCTGACCAACTTCAGCACCATCTCGGCCCGTGTCGGCAAGCTGCGCGAGTACGAAGCCATGGAGAAAGCCGGGGACTTCGAGGCCATGCCGAAGAAGGAGGCGCTCCGCCACCGCCGCGAGCTCGACAAGCTTCGGCGCAACCTGGGCGGGATCCGGGGCCTGGACCGGCTGCCGGACGCCATCTTCGTCATCGATACGAAGAAGGAGCACATCGCCGTCACCGAGGCGAATAAGCTGCATCTTCCCATCGTGGCCGTCGTCGACACGAACTGCGACCCAGACGTGATCACCCATGTGATCCCCGGGAACGACGACGCCATCCGATCTGGCGCCCTCATGTGCCGAGTGCTGGCGGAAGCGGTCGTCGAGGGTCGCTTCGTGGCGGCCAACCGTCCTGTGGCGGCTCGTCCCGTCGCCCCGTCCAGGCCTGCCCATCCCACCCCCGCCCGCGGGACGAACCCAGCGCCCGACCCAGCACCCGGCCTGGAGCCCGAGGAGACGCTCGCCGGGGCGGCCCCGCTGTCGTCTGCTGCTGCTGCGGCGACCGCCCCGCCTGCGGCGACCGCCCCGCCTGCGGCGACCGCCCCGCCTGCGGCCGGGGAGGCCTGATCGATGTACCGAGCCACGGCGAAGGAAGTCCAAGCGCTCCGGCAGACGACCGGTGCCGGCATGCTGGACTGCAAGCGAGCGCTGGAGCAACACAATGGCGACTTCGAACGGTCGAGGACCTGGCTGCGCGAGCAGGGCCTGGCCGGAGCGGCCCGCCGCGCCGATCGCGTGGCCTCGCAGGGTGCGGTGGCCCTGGCCGTCAGTGACGTCGACGCGGCCATCGTCGAGCTGCGCTGCGAGACCGACTTCGTCGCCAAGGCGGATGCGTTCGTCAGCCTGGTCGACGAGCTGGCCCAGCTGGTGGCAGCCAAGGGCGAAGCGGCCGCGGTGGAGCGTCAGGATGCCATCGACGATCTGAAGACGACGTTGAAGGAGAACATCGCGCTTGGCCGGGTTGTCCGCTTCGCCATCGGGGAGGGCTCGGTGGTCGGCACCTACCTGCACGTGCAGGCCGAGCGGGGTGTCAATGCGGTGCTGGTGGAGCTGAAGCACGGGACCGAGTCCCTGGCGCACGACATCGCCGTCCACATCGCGTTCGCCCGCCCGGCCTATCTACGCCGTGAGGATGTTCCTGGCGACGCGGTGGCGGCCGAGCGGGCGACCGTAGAAGCCATGTCGCGCAACGAGGGCAAGCCCGAGGCTGCGCTCGCCAAGGTCGTCGATGGTCGGATGACCGGTTGGTTCAAGGAGCGGGTGCTGCTCGAGCAACCGTATGCCAAGGACGACAAGCGCAGTATCGCCGACCTGCTGGGCGACGCCGAGGTGGTCCGGTTCGCCCAGGTCGTCGTCGGCGGCTGAGTGGGCGGGGCAGATGAGCGCCGTGGAGGGGAGCCCACCGCGAGCGAGCCGCCGCAGGCTCGTGCTGAAGATGTCCGGGGAGGCCTTGGCCTCCTCTGCGTCCGACGAGACGATCGACGCGGCGATGGTGGAGGGCCTGGCCGGCGAGCTTGCCTCGGCGCGAGTCGACCTCGACCTGGAGCTGGCCATCATGGTGGGCGGCGGCAACATCTGGCGGGGCACCACGGGCGAGGGTCAGGGGATCGACCGGGCGACGTCGGACACCATGGGCATGCTGGCGACGGTTATCAACGCCCTGGCGCTGCAGGATGCGATCGAGCGTCACGGTCAACCCACACGGGTGTTGTCGGCTGTCCACATGGCAGAGGTGGCCGAGCCGTACATCCGCCGCCGAGCCATACGCCATCTCGAGAAGGGTCGCGTGGTGATCTTCGCTGCAGGGATGGGGAACCCCTATTTCACCACCGACACCTCCGCTGCCCTCCGGGCCGCCGAGATCGAGGCATCGCTGCTGCTGAAGGGAACCCACTCGGGTGTCGACGGGGTCTACAGCTCCGATCCGATGCTGGACCCGTCAGCCGAGCGCTACGAGGCTCTGAGCTTCATGGATGTCGTCAGCCGGGACCTCCGTGTCATGGACCTGACCGCCATCACCTTCTGCAAGGACAACTGCCTGCCGATCCTGGTGTTCGATCTGATGGCAGCGGGCCACCTGCGCCGTGCGCTTGCCGGCGAGCAGATCGGTACGCTTATCCAATGATGGACGAGGAGCTCACCGGCGTGGTATTGGCCGATGCCCGTGAGAAGATGGACAAGGCGATCGCCCATACGCGGGGCGACTTCGGTGCTGTCCGTGGCGGGCGGGCGACCGCAGGTCTGGTCGAGCACCTGCGGGTCGACGTGTACGGTTCCGAGGTGGAGCTTCGGACGATCGCCGGGCTGAGCGTGCCCGAGGCCCGCCTCTTGGTGATCTCCCCGTACGACCGGTCGACGCTCACCAGCATCGAGAAGGCCATCCAGACGTCGGACCTGGGGATCACGCCGTCGAACGACGGCACCGTCATCCGACTGACCTTCCCACCGTTGACCGAAGAGCGTCGACGCGACCTGGTCAGGGTCGTCCGGCAGAAGGCAGAAGAAGGTCGTGTGGCCATCCGTAACCTGCGCCGGGCATCACGCCACGAGCTCGACGCCTTCGAAAGAGACGGGGATCTTTCGTCGGACGAGGTCGACCGGGTGGAGAAGGAGCTGGACAAGCTGACCCACGACATGGTGGCAGTCGTCGACAAGCTGTTGGCCCATAAGGAGCAGGAGCTCCTCGACATCTGATGCGGTCGACTGGGGTACGAAGTCGGCGAGGAGGGCACGTGGACGAGCACGGCGAGGCCCAGAGCCCGGCAGACCACCGCGACCGGCCTGCCGCGGAACGGGTCAGGATTGTCGGGGCGGAGCTGGCGGGGAAGGCAGCGCTGCATGGCGGGGAGGCGCTGCATGGCGGGGAGGACTTCATGCCTTCCACGGCACCCGAGGGCGCGGCTCCGGAGTTGCCCCATTGGACGGATCCCCCGACTGGCCAGGTGCCGGCGGTCCTCGACCGAAGGACCGGCGACGAAGAGGACAATCCGTGGGCGGCTCCCGGAGACAGCGGCCCGGCCTGGCGTGAGCATCCGCACGAGTGGGCCGACAGCTCGTTCGACCCATCGTTGCTGGCCGACGAGCATACGCGGGTGGGCGCCATCGACGACACGCCCTTGGAGGATCGCCAGCCTTGGGAGTTCGGCGGGCCAGAGCCCGACCTGCTAGAGCTCGGCGGGCGAGAGCCCGACCTGTCAGAGCCCGACCTGTCAGGGTCCGGCGGGCCAGAGCCCGACCTGCTAGAGCCCGACCTGTCAGGGTCCGGCGGGCCAGAGCCCGACCTGCTAGAGCTCGGCAGGCCAGAGGCCGGCGCCGCGGCGGCCTGGTCCGGTGTGGTAGCGCCGGATCCGGTAGTGCCGGACGTGGCAACCGCTCCGGCAGGAGATGAACGGGTTGCCGCACCGGGGAGCGAGTCGGCTACCGCCATGTGGTCAGGTGCGCCGTCAGCTCGACGACCCTGGTCGATCGGCTCATCCGACGTGACATCCGGGCCACGTGCGGTACCGGGGGAGCGAGGGCGTCGTCGCGCCGCCCGCCGGGGAGCAGATCCGGAGCCTGACGCCTGGTCGCCGGCGCCGCCGCACAGCCGGCGGCCGCCTGGACGTGACATGCCGGTCGCCATCTTCACCGGCGTCGTCGCTGCCGTGGTGGCCCTCGTATGCTTCGCTGCCGGAACGGTGGCCAGCCTGGTGCTGGTGACGATCGTCATCGTGCTGGCGGCGGCAGAGGCGTATGCCGCGTTGCGCCGCTCGGGTCGTCGCCCGGCGGTCCTGGTCGGGCTGGTCGGCATCGTCTGCCTGCTGGCGGCCGCATATGCCAAGGGGGTCGCGGCCCTCCCGCTCGTGCTCGCCCTCGTGGTGGTCACCGCTGCGGTGTGGTTCCTGGCCGGGGTCGAGCCCGGTTCCCCGGTGGAGGGGATCACCGCCACGGTGTTCGGCTTCGCCTGGGTCGGCGTGCTCGGATCGTTTGCCGCGCTGCTCCTCGCGCCGAGCCTCTTCCCGCACCGCCACGGCATCGCCTTCCTCATCGGTGCCCTGGTGGCGGTGGTAGGCAACGACGTCGGCGCGCTGGCGGTCGGAAGGTGGGCCGGGCGTCATCCGCTCGCCGCCCGAATCAGCCCCAACAAGACCTGGGAGGGTCTCGTGGGAGGTGCGGTGCTCGGCACGGTGCTGTCGGTCGTCGTCACCGGTTCGATCCACCCATGGACACCCGGGAAAGCGGCTGTGCTGGGCCTCGTGGTCGCTGTCGTCGGCCCGATGGGCGACCTCTGCGAGTCGATGGTGAAGCGCGACCTCGGCATCAAGGACATGGGCTCGTTGCTGCCGGGCCACGGCGGAGTGCTCGACCGGTTCGACGCCATGCTGTTCGTGCTGCCCGCCACGTACTACCTCGTCCGGGCATTCCACCTCGGGTGACGGCGGCTCGCAAGGACGTGGGCGCGTCGACTGGTCCGGTGACCGTCAGCCTGGTCGGCTCGACCGGCTCGATCGGCACGCAGGCCATCGAGGTCGTGCGCAGCGAGCCGGGCCGCTTCCGGGTGGTGGCGCTCGCTGCCAACCGATCGGTGGACCTGTTGGTCGCCCAGGCTTGCGAATGGCGTCCCGAGGTCGTGGTAGTCGGAGATCCTGCCGTAGCTTCCGGCGTGGCGGCGCGCCTCCCCCGGGGAACCGACCTGCTGGTCG
>JAJYAB010000080.1 GCA_021779775.1 Actinomycetes bacterium | reverse complement strand
ACGCGCACACGGCGGCAAGACAAAATCGGTGACCACACCTGTCAGCCACCGCCAGCATTTCATCCGTCGTTGGTGACCGCCAGGTCATGGGAACTCAACACGCTTGGTCCGGGTCGACGCGAGCCGGCGATCAGACCAGGATCACCTCGACCCCAGGGATGGACTCATAGTCGTTGTCCTGCGTGACGACCGGGATCTGCTCGACCACTGCGGTAGCGGCTACGAGCGCGTCCAGGATCGGGACCCGGCGGCCATCGGCACGCAGCGCGGCGACGATACGGGCGAACTGGCGCGCCACCTCGGCGTCGACTGGCAACGGATCCCACGTCGACTCGACGGCCGAGAGCGTTGCCACTCGTGCCGGCCGATCATCGTCGTTGGCCGTGAGCACGCCGACGGTCAATTCGGCCAGCGTCACCACGGAAACCTCGGTCTCGGTCACCCCATCCATCTCGCCAAGGGGTCGCCCTGACTCCTTGGCGACGAAGAACGAGGTGTCGAGCAACGCCCTCACGGGTCGTCAGTCGTGTCGGGTAACAGGCCCCGTATGTCCCTGAGAAGACCGCTGTCGGCTGCGTGGCGGGACGCAATGGCGAGCGCCTCGGCCGCCGGCACAGTTCGACGGCGGCGGAGCGGCACGATCTCAGCTACGGGGCGTCGGTCCACCGTGACGGTCAACCGTTCACCACCTTCGACCCGACGAAGCACCTCGCTGACCGTGTTCCGCAAGTCGCGGACGGATATGGTACCACCCATGGCCCGATTGTAGCACATATAGCCACATATGGCCGAGTGGAGAAGACGGAATCCTATTCGGTGTCGGAGCCGTGATCGCGCCACACGGGGTCCCCCTTTTCCCCCGAAATCCCTCCACTCGGGCCTCGCAGGTGACGCCCCCGAATTCGGGGGCGTCTCGGGGCCGAGACTCCCCCGGGCCGCGTGCAGCCAGGTCAGCGCCGCGGGGTAGTGGCCCCCCGCGGCGGCGCTGGCCGCGGGGGACCGCCCCCCGCGGCGGCGCTGGCCGCGGGGGACCGCCCCGGAGTCCGCCCGCTACCGGTCGGCGGCGATGCGGTAGCGGCGGCGAGGCGCTCATCAAGCGGGCCTCACCGTTCGCCTCCAGACGGGCCAGCGCGTTGGACACCGCCCCCTGGGACCGCCCCAGCACCTTGGGCGGGTTCGGCGGGCCCGAACGCGTCGGCGGGGCGGGCGGCGAGGTAGTCGCGCACCAGCGCCCCGAGGGCGCCGCGCCCGAGCCGCCCCACCGGTGCCCTCCCGTCAGGGGGACACCGGTGGGCTTTTCGTTACATCACGTGGTGCTGCGTTGTCGCTATTCGAACTCCGACCAGCTGCGGGACCAGCTCAGCCGACTGCTCGGGGCCACCTGAGCCGCATCGGCCCGCGTCGCGATCGTTGAGGTCTCGAGGGATCTCCATCTGATCGGTAGTGAGACGTTTCGGTGCCGCGGCATGGAGGTCAATCCATGGCCGCCCACCAGGGAAAACGCTGATGGTTCGGTTTAGGACCAGCTTGGATGCGAGGATAAGCTCTGTGATTGGCGATGAGATTGCACGTATGTCAGTGAGTGCGCTATCCTTCATCTTCAGACCTTCGGAGATGGAGAGATGGTGGACGAACCCGATCCTCAGATGAACGGCACTGCTGACGGCCTGATGACTTTCCTCGAATGGGCGAGCCGGACGGGCGAGCTCAGCCCCAACACCGCAGCGTCGTACAAAACTGCCGTTACGCAGGTCTTTGAGATTGATGGCGAGGCTTGGGGGTCCACGGCGATCCGGGAACTGGACATCGATCAGCAACTCGATCGGTTCGCCCGGCTTCGCGCGAGCAGATACAGCGCAACGAGCCTCCGGACGTACGGGAACCGCTTCAGGGCGGCTGTCGCCAACTACGGCAAGTACCTCGAAGATCCGACGGCGTTCCGAGCAGGCGGACCGCGAGGGGTAAGGACGAAAGGCACCGACAAGCCTGTCAAAAACGCTGGGAAGGCCCCCCGGACGAACCGCGATCCAGAGACGGGATCAGCCCCGGAAATGGCTACCGGACCGAGCTCCGATCTCGTTCAGTATCCGTTCCCGCTTCGATCAGGGGTCATGGTTTACCTCTCGCTACCGCGTGACCTGCGTCGCGGCGAGGCTCAGCGCATCGCGGCGTTTGTGGCCAGTCTGGCGATCGACCCCGTGCCGGAACTCGGCACGGGCGGGTCGGAGGAGCCGTGATGGCACGCGGCTCGGGTATCCCCGAGCCGTGGTTGATCCACTTCTTTCAGCGTCACTCCGATGATGACGTCGCGACGGCGACGCCCGCCGCCGACTATCTCGACTCTGTGCCTACCACCGTCGCCGCAGAGTTCGACGCCATCTTGGCCGCAGTCGCCGCAGCCCCACCGCCCTCCTTCTCCGGCGGAGGAAAGTGGGAGGCCATGCACGGCGACATGACCGGGATTCACGAGGTCCGCGTGAAATCAGGAGGCGTGAACTACCGGCTCTTCTGCTTGCTGGTTCGCACGTCCGACCAGCTCGAGGGGCCGAGTATCGTCTGCCTGGCCGGACTCACCAAGCAAGCAAGAACGGCTGCTCAGCCCCGTGAATACGCGCGGATCAGGCAGTACGTCGCCGAGTTTCGGAAGTACCGGAAGGTGCTTCGGTAGTCGATGCTGGTGGGTCCGGAGGGCGGGGGCTCGACGTCGACAAGCGCTTGGCCACGTCTTCGCGTGGCAACACGGAGATGTGCAGATTCAGAGCATCTGCGATCGCAACCAGCGTCGTCAAAGTGGGATTCTTCTGCTGTTGCGAAAACAGCCTCCGCACTGCTGCCGGTGGCATGTTTGCTCGGTTTGCCACGTCTGCCTTGGTCAACCCAAGCTCTTGGCGTCTCGCATCGAGAGAACGCACGACGTTGTCGAACATGGCGATGCGCCGCGTCGCCGCGCTGTAGGCCTCGCCGTACTCTGGCTCGGAGCGGAGCATTGCGAAGCGTTCCTCTGCTGCGGTCCTCGGCTCCATGGGCCAAGTGTAACAGTTACGACACGCGATTTCCAGAGTCACCGCAATATCGTCCCGTGTCGAAGTTCGAATCCCCTTGTCAGACGCGACTTGGTATGGCGGCTGAGCAGCGACTATTCACTACGAGTTCCGAGGGGAGGTGGTGCCTCGAAAAGCCAACCACGCCCGACGATCGCCGGACGGCCCATCTACCTGGGGGGACGCAAGCCAGCAGTTCTCACCTGCCGGGATGAGGTGGTCGCAGCCGTCGAGGTGCTGTTCGCTGGTGGGGGAGCGCCGGTCTTCACCGTGGAGAACGTGCATGCCGTGATGGTCTCCTGCGGATCTGCCTGGTCTCGGGAGACGGTGGCCAAGACCATGTTGCGGATGACCCGCCCGGCTCGCCGTCCTCCCTACCTCCAACTCGAGCGGGCGGGGCCCGACTTGTACCGGGTCGTGCCCGCTCGTGAGGAACTCGGACGCTCGTAAGAGTTTCGCGGTACAATACCCTGGTGTCGGAACCCGACCTGTGGATCGAACCGACCGCTCGACGCCATGGGATCAGCGACGGCGACATACGACACGCTCTGGCACACCCCGGCTACGTGGGAGGCGACCCTGATGCACTGGACGAAGACACTCCCATGACCTTGATCCTTGGCCCGGACCGCGCCGGCAATCGACCGGAGCTGGCGGCCCTGGTGGCCGACGACGGGACGGTGGTCATCGTGCACGCCATGTCCATGCGAGCGAAGTACGCACATCTGTGGTCCGGAGAACGGAGGTCCCGACCATGACCACCAAGCGACCACCCCTCACGATCGGCGGCCGATCGATTACTGACGAGCTGGTCGAGAAGGCAGCGGAGCAGGCGGAGGTCGGCCTGGACACCGAACACCTTGTCCGCCGGACTGGTGGCCGTCCCCTCCTCGGTTCGGCGCCGGCTGGGAACATCTCGGTCCGGTTCCCGCCCGATCTACGGGACCAGCTCCGGGCCCGAGCCCAGGCGGAACACGTTGCCGAGGCCGAGGTGATCCGCCGCGCCGTGCACGACTACCTGGAGTGCCCCCGGGCCAGCTGAGCCGGTGCGATCGCAAGATGGCAATGGCATTACATGACCACGGTTAGCCCTGATCGTTCACGTCGCCTCGTGAGCTGACCGTCGCGCGTCCGCGGAAAAGCCCTCCCAGCAGGGGAAACTGTAGGTGTCGAAGCCAACAGGATCCCGACCAGAAGGGCGCTTCCAAGGCGAACGCTAACAGCACGACTCGCGTGAAGGTGGAACCCGGCGGGGCCGGTGTCGTGGCCCACGTCGGCCTGCACGCTCTTGGGTCCTTTGCCGACCGTTTGGGTCTCGGCGATTCGCTCTCTTCTCGCATCCCGTGGACCGGTGAGCGCCTCCCACTGCACGACCGAGGCAAGGTCCTCGTCCAGATGGCGCTCGTGCTGGCCGGTGGGGGCGAGAGCTGTGCCGACATCGAGCACCTGCGGTTCCCAAGAGGACCTGTTCGGCTGGGTGCCCTCGGGCTCGACGGTGTTTCGCACCTTCCACGAGATCACCGATGGGACGAGGATCTCGCTCGAGACGGCCTTGGCCGAGGTGCGGGCCAAGGTGTGGGCCCGATCGGCGGTGACGAAAGGGAGCGCTCCGGTGGTCCTCGACACCGACGCGTCGTTGGTCAAGATCCACTCCGAGCAGAAGGAGGAAGCAGCCGCCACGTACAAGGGCGGGTTCGGGTTCCACCCGATGTTCTGCTTCGCCGACGCCACCGGCGAGACGCTGGCCGGGCTGCTGCGACCGGGCAACGCCGGGGCCAACACGGTGGCCGACCACGTCGAGGTCCTCGACCGGGCCATCGCCCAGCTGCCCTGCGACATCGCCCGCGGACATCGGGTGGGCGACGCGCCGGAGAGTGCGACCCGCCCGGTCGTCGTGCGTGCTGACTCGGCGGGCTGCACCGAAGGGTTCCTCACCGCCTGCCGGGAGCGCAACGTCATCTTCTTCGTCACCGCCCGCTCGAATCCCCAGGTCACCGCGGCCATCTTCGACGCCGTCGGGCTCCAAGCGGTGTGGGAGCCCTCCGTCGACCACGACGGGAGCCCAAGGGAGGGAGCGTCGGTGTGCGAGCTCACCTCGCTCATCGAGGATCACAAGCTCCCCGATGGCACCCGCCTCATCGTCCGACGAGAGCCGCTGCACCCCGGTGCCCAACGCAGTCTCTTCCCGAGGCAGTCTCTTCCCGAGTTTCGAGCTCCGCTACTGGGGCTTCTACACCGACGCCACCGGCACCCCGGCCGAGCTCGACGCCACCATGCGGGCCCACGCCCACGTCGAGCGGCACATCGCCCGGCTGAAGGACTCGGGGCTCTGCCGGTTCCCCTTCACCAGCTTCCGCGCCAACGCCAACTGGATGATGACGGTCGCCATGGCCGCCGACCTGTTGCGGTGGTTCCAGCTCCTCTGTATGGACGGCGCCTGGGTCGGTGCACGACCCAAGGCCATGCGCTGGGGCATCCTCCACGCGCCGGGCCAGCTCGTCTCGAGCGGCCGCCAGCGCATCGTGCGCATCATCGACGGCTGGCCCGGCACCGACACCCTCCTCGGCGCCTACCGCCGCATCGCCGCGCTCACCTGACCCTCACCAATCTCCTGCGCAGTCGGCACCAGGCGGACGATGCGCGTCCCGGTCACCTCTTCGCGACGATCTCGACCCCCGGAATTGACCTGAGTGCCGATGACGACATCTCCGCGCTGCCGCGATCGACCGCCGACCCGTTCACATGCTCCGATCGATGCCGAAAGTCGACGCTTCGGCTATCTCGTGAACGATCAGGGCTAATCCCGGCAGCTCCCAGCACTCTGACCGCCACGTCCGAAGGCGGTGCTGGGCACGATGAGTGGCGCCCCACGTCGCCCGAGTCGGCCTGGGGCCGTGCTCGTCGTACATCCCCCGGCCCGTCACCTTCTTATGGACGAGGCACGCCGTACCCGCGCCGTTGCCTCTCTCACCGCTCTCCTCGCCGAGCGCCTTCAGGACCGAGCATTGGGATCGCACATCCTTGACGACACGGGCCTGACGGAGGTCTCGTCTGTCTCGGCGACGAGTCCGGCAGCAGGAGGTGTGTATGGCAAGTAGCCCACGACGACGGACGGCGACGTCGAGAAGTCTCGTCGGGGATGGCAGCGGAACGACCAGGGTCGCCATCGTCACCCGGATCTCCACCGACGAGTTCAACCAGCCCTACTCGCTCGAGGCCCAGACCAAGGGCCTCGAAGCATTCGTGTCCTCCCAGCCCGGCCAGGTCATCACGCACCGCTTCGTCGGCCAGGCCTCCGGCGCCACCCTGGAGCGCCCCGGCCTCCAGGCGGCGCTCGCCGCGGCCAAGGCGGGCGAGCTCGACGTGCTGCTCGTGTACCGGATCGACCGGCCCACCCGCTCGATTGTCGGCCTGATGACCATCGTCGAGGCCCTCGACGCCGCCGGGGTGGCGTTGCGTTCGGCCACCGAGCCGATCGACACCCAGGGGCCAGTCGGCCGCATGCTGCTCCAACGGCTCGGGATCTTCGCCGAGTTCGAGCGCGGGCTGCTCATCGACCGCATCACCAATGGCTTCGAGCGCAAGGCGGCGCGAGGCGAATGGCTCGGGGGTCCGGGACCCTTCGGCTACCACGTCGAACCGGCGACGAAGACCCTTGTCCCCGATCCCAAAGAAGCAACGACCGTCCAGAAGATCTTCTCCGCCTACGCCGATGAGCATCTCGGGGCGACGGTACTCGCCAACCAGCTCAACGGGGCGGGGCTACGCAACCGCGGCGACCGGCTCTGGAGCAACCAGACCGTCCTCCGAGTGCTGCGCAACCCGGTCTACGACGGCAAGCACCCCTCGATCATCGACGGCGACCTATTCGCTCGGGCCCAGGCGCTGCTCGACGAGCGAGCCGCGCTGGTCGAGAACCGGGCGCCGAACACGTCGGACTATCTGCTGACCGGGATGCTCCGGTGCCGAGCGTGCGGCGGCGCCTACTTCGGGGCGGGCACCAAGGGCCGCAACGGCTTCTACCGCTACTACGCCTGCCGGAACCGCCAGACCAAGGGCACCTACGGCTGCCAGAGCAAGCGAGTCCCCGCCGAAACCCTGGAATCCGCCGTGATCGACGATCTGATCCGCGCCCTGTCCCGATCCGACCTGTTCGGGCAGGCCATCACCGCGGCGATCGCTGACCTCGCGGACAACCGTCCCAGCCTCGAAGCCGAGCTGACCAGCACGGAGGCCCAGCTACGCGACACCGAGACCGGACTCCACCACTACCTGCGAGCCTTCGAGACCGGAGAGATGCCTGCAGCCATCTGCTCACCCCGGGTCACCGAGCTGACTCAATGCCGCGACGAACTGGTCGCCCACTGCAAGCAGCTGCTTCGCGAGCTGATCGACCGGGTCGAGATCACCCCCGACCGCCACGTGTATCCCTACTTTTGGGTGCCGGCCGGCTGAGAGACCCGCCCAGCGAGCGGCAAACCCGCCCCGAACGCGCCACCGGTGCCCTCCCGTCAGGGGGACACCGGCTGGCTTTTCGTTACATCACGTGGTGCTGCGTTGTCGCTATTCGAACAGCGGCGATCTGCTTTGCCAGTTGAGTTCCCATGACCTGGCGGTCACCAACGACGGATGAAATGCTGGCGG
>JAJYAB010000079.1 GCA_021779775.1 Actinomycetes bacterium | reverse complement strand
GCATGTCACCGAGCCGCATGTCACCGAGCCGCATGTCACCGAGCCGCATGTCACCGAGCCGCATGTCACCGAGCCGCATCAGGAGGGCCAGCCATGAGCATCCCCGATACCCCGACGCCCGGAGCCGGCCAGCTCCCGGTGACCGACCTGAGCTTCGCCGAAGCCAGCCGTGAGCTCGACGACATCGTCGAGTTCTTCGAGCAGCGCGACGTCGACGTCGACCAGCTCGTGGGCCGCCTCGAGCGGGCCACCGCCATCGTCGACGAGCTCGATCGGAGGATCTGCCAGACCCGCGGCCAGGTCGAGGAGCTGGTGCCCAGGCTTGCCGGTGTCGGCCAGGGACGCGCGTCCGAGCCAGGCGACGGCGGGCTGTCGTCCGCCCGGCCGGCCAGCGAGCCAGGCGAGGGTGGTCCTGGTGGAGACCAACTGGCGTTCTGACCGCCGTCTACCACGGCACGCGCCAGGCGCGGTGCCGACCGGTAGCGTGGTTTGCCGTGGTCCGCTTCTCACTGAGCGCTGTCGGTGCCGATCGTCCGGGCATCGTGGCTGCCCTCACCGGGGCGTTGGTCGACGCCGGCTGCAACCTGCTCGACTCCACCATGGCGATCCTGCAAGGCCAGTTCGCCGTGCTCCTCGTCGTGTCCGCTCCTGACACGGTCTCTGCCCAGTCGATCGAGACGGTGCTGGCTCCCGCGGCGCGGCGCTTCGAGCTGATGCTGGCGGTGCGACCGCTGGCCGGATCTGTACCTGACGCTGCCGATGCCGCTGGCAGGGAGCCATGGGTGCTGGCCATCCACGGCGCGGACCGTCCCGGTATCGTCCATGCCGTCACGGCGGCCCTCGCCGAGGTTGGCGGCAACGTGGTCGACCTGGCCACCCATCTGGTGGACCGGGGCGACACCCCGCTGTACGCCATGACCGTCCGGGCGACGTTGCCGCCAGGAATGGCGCAGTCCGCAGCCGAGCACGTCCGGGCGGCTGCCGCCCGGGTCGGTGTGCGCTGCAGCTTCCATCGCGACGACGCCGACATCCTGTGACCGCCGGCATCCGCTGGCCGTCCCGACAGCCCGACTGCCCGAGCTTCGCCCCCGACCAGCGCCAGCCCGACCAGACCTCCCCCCATGGCCGTCGTCCCCGTTCGCCTGCTTCCTGACCCGGTCCTGACGATGCCTGCTGTGGCGGTGGGCCGCGTCGACGACGCCGCGCGGTCACTGGCGGTGGACCTGCTCGACACCATGGCGGCATCACCTGCCTGCGTCGGGCTGGCCGCCCCGCAGATCGGCGTCTCGCTCCGGGCCTTCGCCGTCGACGTCACCGGGCACCGCCATGCCCGGTCGTGCCACGGGCCGTTCGTGCTCTTCGATCCGCGGGTGGCGGAGCCGGGGGAAGCCGTGGTGGCGCGCGAAGGGTGCATGTCGGTGCCCGACCTGACCGGGGACGTGGCACGACCGGCGGATCTAACGGTCACCGGTTTCGACCCTGACGGTCGTCGACGGTCGCTGCGGGTCGACGGGTTCGAGGCACGGGCGGTGCTCCACGAGCTCGACCATCTCGACGGCCTGGTGTTCCTCGACCGGGTGGCCGGCCCCCACAGCGTGTTCGCCCGGAAGGTCTACCGCTGACGCCGAGCCTTTTCAGCGACTGCTTCCCCTCCCCCGGTACGATGCCGGTCGACGACCCGATCCGATCCGATCCGACCCGACCCGACCCGACCCGACCCGACCCGACCCGACCCGACCCCTGGCGCTCCGGCGCCGGTGCAGCGACCCGAGGTGACCGACCCCATGGACGACGACCGCCTCTACTTCCGCCAGCTCCTCGCCGGCCGCGACTTCGCCACCGCTGACCCGGTGGCGAGGCAGATGGTCAACCTCTGCTACATCATCGGCGACCGCCAGTCCGGCGAGGCGGTCCTGGTCGACCCTGCGTACCGGGTCGGCGACCTGCTCGACCTGATGGCCGCCGACGGCATGCGGTGCGTCGGTGTGCTCGCCACGCATTACCACCCGGACCACGTCGGTGGAGATCTGATGGGCTATCCCGTCGAGGGGATCGCCGATCTCCTCGAACGGGTGCCGGTCCCGGTACACGTGCAGCGAGACGAGAGCCGGTGGATCACCCGGGCCACCGGCGTGACCGGCGGGGACCTGGTCGAGCACGACAGCGGCGACCGCGTGGCTGTCGGTGACGTGGAGATCGAGCTCGTCCACACGCCGGGCCACACCCCGGGCAGCCAGTGCTTCCATGTTGCCGGCCGGCTGGTCTCGGGTGACACCCTGTTCCTCGACGGGTGCGGGCGGACGGATCTTCCCGGAAGCGATCCTGACGAGATGTACCGGTCGATCATGATCCGGCTCGCCCGGTTCGACGATGCCACCGTCTTGTACCCCGGGCACCTCTACTCGCCCGACCCGTCCGCATCCTTGGGCGACACCCGGGCCGGCAACTACGTCTTCCGGCTCCAGAGCCCCGAGCAGTGGCACGCCATGTTCGGCGGGTGATGCACATGTCCCCTCCGCCAGAGCGGCACCGATCCGGTCCGGAACCGTCCGGACCGCTGGCCGCCGACGCCACGGTGGTGGTCGTCGGCGCGTCGCTGGCCGGCCTGCGGGCCGCTGAGACCCTGCGCAGCGACGGTCTCACGGGCCCGATCGTCATGGTCGGGGCGGAGTCGCACCGGCCGTACGACCGGCCCCCGCTGTCGAAGCAGTTCCTCGCCGGAACCTGGGAGCGCGACAGGGTCGCCCTGCGGCCCGACGCCAAGCTGGAGGCGCTCGGCCTCGACCTGCGCCTCGGGTGCACGGCCACCGCGCTCGATGTGGGCGAGCAGACGGTGCACCTGGCCGATGGCACCGCGCTCGAGTACGACGGGCTCGTGGTGGCCACCGGAGCATCGCCTCGGCACCTGCCTGGTACGGATGGCCACCGCGCGGTCCATGTCCTACGCACGCTCGACGATGCGATCGCCCTAGCGGCCGTGGCCGTTCCTGGCACGCGGATGGTGGTGGTCGGCGGCGGGTTCATCGGTGCCGAGGTGGCGGCCACCTGCTCCGCCCGAGGCATGTCGGTGACGATTGTCGAGGCGTTGCCCGCGCCGCTCGCCCGGGCGCTCGGACCCGATATCGGTGCGGCGTGCGCCGGACTGCACACCGACCATGGCGTGACCGTGCTGACGGGCACTGGAGTCGCTGGTATCGACCAACCTGGTGGGCCCGGGGATGCTCCGGCGAGGGTGCACCTCACCACCGGCCAGGATCTCGATGCCGACGTGGTAGTGGTCGGTATCGGCGTGACTCCCGCCACGCGATGGCTCACCGGATCGGGGCTCGAGCTCGACGACGGGGTGCGCGTCGACGAAGGGCTGTTCGCCGCCGACCGGGTAGTGGCTGCCGGAGACATCGCCCGGTGGGACGATCCGAGGTCGCCACGCCCCGTGCGGCTGGAGCATTGGACCAACGCTGCCGAGCAGGGGGTGCACGCAGCCCGGAACCTCCTGCGGGGTCGCCCGGCCGCCTTGGCTTTCCGGCCCGTGCCCTACGTCTGGTCCGACCAGTACGACGTGAAGATCCAGGTGATCGGTTTTCCCGGACCGGACGACGACGTCACGATCGTCGACGGGACCGGATCGCTCGACGAGCGCCGGTTCGTGGCGCTGTACGCCAAGGCCGGCCAGCTCACCGGGGCGGTCGGGTTCGGCCGCCCGCGCCAGCTGATGGCTTACCACCGACTGCTCGAAACCGGCACGTCGCTCGCCGACGCGTTGGCTGCCACCTCGAGCTGAGCGGCACGGGGCACCCGCAGGCGTCGGGCCGCCGCCTCCATCCGGTGCCGGACGTCGGCTGCTGGCGCGATCCCCCCGTAGGCCGAGGACTCGACGATCTCCGCCAGCGCCGAGGCGGGATGGCGGCCGTCGCTCCGGCGGGCGTCGAGCGCCGCAGCATAGGAGGCCAGGGTCTCCGATGGCGCTCGCCGCCGCCCGGCGCGCGATCCCGCCCGCTGGATCCGTTTGGCCATGGCCAGCTCCCAGCTCGGTGGCCTCCGCCGGTACCACCGCAACACCAGGGCTACCGCCGCGGCGGCCACCGTGGCGATGCCCGTAGGCACCCAGGGCACCCGACGCAGCGCCCCGACGGCGTCGTGCGCCAGTGCCGCCCCCGGCGACGGGTTGGCCAGCGGCACACTGGCGGTCGGGTCGAAGCTCTGCCACCCGATGCCGGGGAACCACACCTGCACCCAGGCATGCGCATCGCGGGCCTGCACGTCGTAGAGGTCGGTCAGTGGGTTGAACGGTCCGGGCACGTAGCCCACCGCCTCGCGTGCCGGGATGCCGAGCGTGCGGAGCATGACGGCCAGCGACGTCGAGATCTGTTCGCAGAAGCCGGTGCGGCTCCCGAACAGGAAGTCGTCGACGGTGTTCGAGCCGGCCGGCAGCGGCGGGATGTCGGTGGAGTAGTGTGTATGGGCGGCGATCCAGCCGATCAGCGCCTGTACTCGGTCGTACGTGGTGCGCTGGCCTGCTGTCACCGCCTCGGCCAGGGCTTGCACCCTCGGATAGGGATGGGGAAGACGGGTGTCCACCCCGCCGCTGGCGAGCCCGAAGGGACTGCCGCCGGCCGCCCGGAGCTCGGCTGGTGTCGCTTGGACGACGGTCGAGTCGACGGTGTAGATCGTGCCCGGGCCCATCGTCTGCGGGGCCACCAGGGTGCCGTCGTTGCCCGCGTACAGGCGGCCGGACGGGAACCACACGGCTCGGGCGTCTGCTGCGTGGAACAGCAGGTTCGGTCCGTACGCGGCCAGGTAGAACGTCTGGAGGTCGGACGGCCCGCCTGACGTGTCGCCCTGCGCCGGGTCGATGGCGAACGGGGAGCCGCCGTCCACTGCTCGCATGTGGCGACCGCTCGTCCCCCAGCTCCGACCGTCCCAGGTGTCGAACGTCTCGCCGATCCAGAACGTCGGCCGCTGTGCCCGGACATGCATGACGACCTGGTTGCCGAGCGAGCCTCGCAGCGCGGTGTCGAGGTGATGGGCGAACCCGAGGAACCCGCCGACACGCGTCGGGCCACCAGGCGAACCAGCTCGGGCCGGCTCCCCAGGCCGCTGCCCGTCCCCCGACACCTGGGCCCGACCGCCGAGCGGGCGGGCCCCCGGGGCGGCCGCGTCGGGGAACGGCACGTTCCCCGACGCGCGGGGTGCCGGCAGCACGGCCATGACGAGGATGGCCACCGCGCCTGCCGCCACCAGTGCCGCCGTCAGTCCCCGCCCGCCGACACGTCCTCCGTCGCTGGCCGATCTCCAGATGCCGAGCAAGCCCCACGCGCCGAAGGCCAGCCAGAGCACTACGAACAACCCGAACGACGAGTCGACCGCCTGGGCGCCAGCCACGGCCATCAGGCTCGCCGAACCGACCAGCGAGAACGTCAGGTCGCGCCGGGCCGGGACGTCGAAGGCATGGGTGACCTGGATCCAGGCGAACAGGGCGGCCAACGGGCCGTCGATCCCGTTGATGTCGGTGACCGTTCCGGTGGTCAGCCGGAGGAAGAGCCACGCGAAGCCCCCCACCACCGCCAGCGCCAGGGTGGGCTTCACCCAGGCCCAGGGTCGACGCCGGGTGGCGTAGGAGAACGCCATTCCCCCCACCACCAGGGTTCCTGTGCAGAGGGCCACGAGACCGGAGATCTCGTGCTCGGCGTGGCAGGCAGCGATACCGGTCACGACGGCCCCCGCGGCGGCCAGGCGGAGCCGCACGTCGTTCTCGGGCACCCCGGGCCGGTTGGCGTGCTGCACCATCCGCAGGAAGCTCACGGCGGTGACCACTTCGGCCCGGCGCCGGGTGCGGGGGTGCCCGGTCCGGGGCTGGCGGTGATCGCCGGCCGGTCCGGCGCTGCGACGGCCCGACCCAGACGCCGGCCTGCGGCGCGCCGGTCGCCGACCACGGCGGCGCACGTACCGCCAGCCTCGTCGGTCACGAGCAGCACCGCAGTGCCGTCCCGCAGCAGCGCGGCCACGGCCGCCAGACCGTCTCCGGCTGCGGCGTCGGCCTGGTCGGTGTCCTCGGGGAGGACGACTCGGACGGTTGGCAGATTGGCGGCCGGCGTCTCCATGTCACGCACCATCACGACACCGCTGTGGGCGGTAGCCGGCCAGTGCACCCAACGCCGGCTGTCCCCCGGCCGGTAGGGCCGGACCCCTCGGGGCTCGCCCACCACGGCGGGGGAGCGTCGCCGGAGCTCTGCGGACCGGAGGTCATCGGGTGGCCAGATGCGGCCGGCCACCCCCATCCTTGGGGCGACGTGCATGACCTGGGTCAGCGGCAGGCGGAGCTGCCGGTGCCACCACATGAGACCGAACGGCGATGCCGAGGCGATGTCGACCGTCACCCAGGGGACGAGCCCCCGGTGCTCGGGGACGACGGTGAGGCTGGTGGTCGCCCCTTCGTCGTGATCGTCTTCATCGGGGCCGTGCCGCGGTCCGGCGAAGGTGCGCGGCCCGCCCGGGTCGACGGGTTCGACCCGTACGCGTGCCGAGGCAGTGATGCGCAGCTCGGCACCGCTGCCGGCGGTGGCGTCCGCTGGGGAGCGGACCACGGTCACCTTTGCCCGGGTCACTGCCACTGCCGGCCCGGCCAGCCCGACCACCAGGACGCCGGTCAGCACGGCGCCCAGGGTTTGCACCCATCCGGACCCGCTGGTGTGTGCCACCACCGCCCAGGCGCCCAGGGCGAGGATGCTGCCCCCGATCGGCCCGGCTGCCCGTTCGGGGCGGGGTCGCCCGGGGCGCCCGGGATCGGCGGGGCGGGGTCGCTCGGGGTGGGGGCGCCCGGGATCGGCGGGGTGCCGGGTCACGGCAGCGGCGTCGGTGTGGTGTCGATCAGGCGGCGGACCACGGCCACGCCATGTTCCACGCCCTCTTCGGTGAGGAGCCGGTGGGCGAGGCAGGCCACAGCCACGGCTTGGACGTCACCAGGGGTCACGTGCCGGCGTCCGGACAGCACGGCGTGCCCCTGGGCGGACCGCACCACCCAGATGGCCGCCCGCGGGCTGGCCCCCAGGCGGACCCCGGGGGCGCTCCGGGTGCCGCGGCAGAGCGCCACCGCATATTCGGCGATCGGCCCGGCGACCGTCACGGTCTTGGTGGCCTGCTGCGCGGCCGCCCAGTCGTCGACCCCGCAGATCGCCTCCAACGACTCGAGGGCAACCCGCCCGCCGCGGCGAAGGACCAGGGCCACCTCGGTGGCGGCATCGGGGTACCCGATGGCGGTGGCCAGCGAGAACCGGTCCAGTTGGCTCTCCACCAGCGGGTAGGTCCCGATCTGCGACATCGGGTTCTGGGTGGCTACGACCAGGTGGGGTCCGGGCAGCGGGTAGGACTCGCCGTCGGCCGACACCTGGCGCTCCTCCATGGTCTCGAGGAGCGCGGCCTGGGTGCGTGGCGGTGTCCGGTTGAGCTCGTCGACCAGGACCACATGGGCGAACACCGGGCCCGGACGGAACTCCCAGGTGCCGGCGTCCGGGGAGTACACGGTGACCCCGGTGACATCCGACGGCAGCAGGTCGGGGTGGCCTTGGACCCGCGACAGATCGACCCCGAGCGACGTGGCGATGGCGTGTGCCAGCACGGTCTTCCCCACCCCAGGCACGTCTTCGATCAGCAGGTGGCCGCCCGACAAGACGGCGATGGCCGCCGCGGTCACTGCCCCCGGCGTGCCCAGCACCACCTGCTGCAAGTTGGCCACGAACCGGCCTGCCAGCTCCA
>JAJYAB010000078.1 GCA_021779775.1 Actinomycetes bacterium | reverse complement strand
GGCGCCACAGCGGGCGGCGCCGCGGCCGGCTCGGCGCCCGGCGGCCGCGTGGTCGAGCGCTCGCCGGTGGCCTACGAGGTTCCCCCCGGACGCCCGGGTTGGGTGGCGGTGGCCGCAGCGTACCGGC
This sequence comes from Actinomycetes bacterium, assembly GCA_021779775.1. GTDB lineage: Bacteria > Actinomycetota > Acidimicrobiia > Acidimicrobiales > UBA8190 > JAJYAB01. The sequence goes on along the minus strand of JAJYAB010000078.1, from coordinate 7,650 downwards.
CAGGCTGGGTCTTCGACGGGCAGGCGGCCAGACCCTCGGCACAGGGCACGCTCCTGTTCCGCAGCGACGGCAGCGGCGGCACCGTCCGCTACCAGCCGTGGGTGGCCGCTGCATGGGGTGACGGGTTGTCGGCTGCCGCGTTCGTCGCCCTCGCCGGAGCTGTCGTGTGGTCACGCCGCCGCGCCGGCGGCCGGCGTCGCCAAGCCCCCGTTCGTGAAGATTCGGCAGCGGGCGATGCTTACGCTTGACAGCGCTGCTCCGAGCGGTGATGCTTGCAGAAGCCAACCAGCACCATGGCAAGGACAAGCGGATCCGACGCGTCCCCCGGCGCGGAATCGAAAGGCGAACGTTGATGGACGACACGCAAGGGCGGAAGGTCGCCAATCTGGCAGGAACGATCCGCCGCAAGCCGGTTCAGGCAGCGCTCGGTGCGCTGGTGCTCGGTGCGGGCGTCACCAGCGCCGTGCTGGCCAGCGCCAACCAAGGGGCGTACACCGGCTGCGGCTACGGCTACTCGGGCTACGGCTACGACTCCGGCACCGGCTACGGGTACAACACGAATTATGCCGCCGGCTACGGCAACTGCCCGACGCCGCCGCCGCCGCCGGCCTCCAACACCGGCAGCTACTGGACCGTGGCGTCCGACGGTGGCGTGTTCGCCTTCGGCAACCTGCAATTCTACGGGTCGATGGGTGGTATCACGCTGAACCGCCCGATGGTCGGCATGACCGCCACCAACAACAACCAGGGGTACTGGCTGGTCGCCTCCGACGGCGGGATCTTCGCTTTCGGCAACGCGGCGTTCTCCGGCTCGATGGGTGGCAAGTCCCTGAACCAGCCGATGGTCGGCATGGCCGTGGCGCCCGGCGGAGGGTACTGGACTGTGGCGTCCGACGGCGGCGTGTTCGCCTTCGGCGGCGCCGGGTTCTACGGGTCCATGGGCGGCAAGTCGCTGAACCAGCCGGTAACCGGCATGGCCGCGACGCCCGACGGCAAGGGCTACTGGCTCTTCGCCAAGGACGGCGGCGTCTTCGCCTTCGGCGATGCCGGGTTCTACGGGTCCATGGGCGGCACCCCGCTGAACCAGCCCGTGGTGGGCGGTACCGCCACGGCAGCCGGCTACTACCTCGTGGCCGCCGACGGCGGCGTCTTCTCCTTCGGTGACGCCATGTTCCACGGTTCCATGGGCGGCAAGTCGCTGAACAAGCCCATGGTCGGCATCACGACCACCGGCGACAACAACGGCTACTGGACGGTTGCCGCCGATGGCGGCGTCTTCTCCTTCGGTGACGCCATGTTCGGTGGTTCCATGGGTGGCAAGTCGCTGAACGCCCCGATGGTGGGCATCGCCTCCTGACGAGCTTGCCGGCGCCGAGCGCCGGACCGCGCGTGACCGAGATGGGCGTCTCCTCCGGGAGGCGCCCATCTCACGTGCTGGGGGGAGCCAAGAGATAGCGAACCGTGTCCCAGCGAGACTGCTGAGAGCTGCTGTGTTGTCGTTATTCGAACCCGAGTGAGCTTCGAGACCGGCTGCCTGCAGAATGGGCAGCTCACGGAGTGCTGCCGGCAGGAACGACCCACTGGCAGCGCTGTCGGGTGACCGATCCGATGAGATCGAAGTCGGCGTTATCGTGCAGGACGATCGCCTCGAGCGCCCCGACGAGCTGGTCCCAATCCTGCGCGTTACGCGCCGAGTCGAGCCTCTCCTCATATACGACGAGACGGAAGGCGCTCGCGAGGTGCGAGACCGACTTCGCGAGCAGCGCCTCCCCGTCGGAAGGATTGCTATCACATCTGATGCGGTGCTATCATCGGCGTCGTGAAGCAGATCATCACTCGGGTGGAGGATGAGTTGGCTGACGCCCTCAAGCGCCAAGCCGGACGAGCAGGTGAGTCTGTCAATTCCTACGTGAACCGTCTCCTTCGGGTTGCGGTGGTGGGACCGGGATCGCCGCGTCAGATCTGGAAAGCTGCGGCTGTCGCCGACGGACGGCTCGCATCGCGGGGAGCGCCAGCCGGCCGGCCCCACCGGTGGAACCTGAAGCTGGAGACGGCGGTTGCGACGCCAGCCGGGTACGCCGCTGAGCTGGTGAGCGGAGAACGCGACGAGCGGTGATCGTCTTCGCCGACACGAGCGCGGTCGGGAGTGCCTATCTGGGCGACGACGCCGACGGATCGTGGATCGCGGAGGTCGTCTTCGGCGGTCGAGATCCCGTCGTGGTCTGCGAGCTCACCGACGTGGAGCTCGCGAGCCTGCTGGCGCGCGCCAGGCGCGACGGCCGCATCGACGAGCCCGGTGTCGCTGAGCGCCTCGACGCGTACGCCGACCATACCGCTGACAACGGACCGATCGGTGTGGTGCCCATTGCCACCGAGACCCTGGCTCGGGCACGGTCGATCGTCCTGCATGCTCCGGTCCGGACGCTCGATGCGATCCACCTGGCCGCAGCGCAGCTCCTCGCGAACGCCAGCGACGACGTCGTCGTGCTCCTGACCCGGGATGCTCGCCAGGCCAGCGCGGCCGAGGATCTCGGCTTCCCGCTGTACGAGGCGCCCCTGGGCTGATCCGGACTCGAATCCCATCGACTGCCGGCCCCTGTGACGCCCTGACCAGCGGCGACCTCTGAATCGCGAGAGCTGTCGTGTTGTCGTTATGCGAACCCGAGCGAGCTCCGTGGTCGTCTGCTCGTCCTCGTCCCGCGAGACGGCTTGACCCGGGACCCAATGTGATATCATAATGCAAGCATGGCAAACGTGCTCGTTCGTGATCTCCCACCCGATGTCCACGCTGCGCTTCAGCGGCGGGCCGGGCGGCGCGGCCAGTCTCTCCAGCAGTATCTCACCGCCGAGCTGAAGCGCCTGGCCGAGAAGCCGAGCCTCGACGAGGTGCTCGATCGCATCGAGCGACACCGCGGTGGGCGTGTCGGGCTCGGGCAAGCCGCCGTGGACCTTGCAGAGGAGCGGACGAACCGTTGATGGTCATCGACGCGTCCGTGCTCGCGAACGTGGTGGGAGACGACGGTGTCGACGGCCGACGAGCTCGTGGCGAGGTACGAATCGCCGGGGACGTTGCCGCTCCCGACCTGGTCGACGTGGAAACCGTCGCAGTCCTGCGCAAGCGATGGCTGGCCGGAACCATCTCCGACCAGCGGTTCGCCGCAGCGATCGCTGACCTCGAGGCACTGAGCCTGGACCGCTACCCGACCCTGCCGTTCATGCGCCGTGCCTACGACTTGCGTGCGAACGTCACGGCGTACGACGCGGCGTATGTCGGCCTTGCCGAAGGCCTGGGATGCGAGCTGCTGACGGCTGACGGCCGGCTGGCTGGCGCGCCCGGGTTGATGTGCGTCGTGCGAGTGTTGTAGGCGCGCCTCACGACGACACGGTGCATCGGGTCACAGCACTCGCCGTGCACTCCGGAGTTGAAGGCGACCGGGAGAGCCCGTCCGGTTCGATTCCCGTTGTCTCTCGCCTTCCGCTGATGCCCTGACCGGCAGCTCCAGCACCAAATTTCGAGAGCGGGCGACGGGAATCGAACCCGCATGACCAGCTTGGAAGGCTGGGACTCTGCCATTGAGCTACGCCCGCGTCGACGCCGAGGCTAGTCGACGTCGTGCGACCGGCTCCCCGACATGACGAGCTCGTGAAGGCCTCTCGGTCGGGGAGGGGGGATTTGAACCCCCGACCTCCTGCACCCAAAGCAGGTGCGCTGCCAAGCTGCGCTACTCCCCGTGAAGACGACCAGCGTACTGGAGCCCAGGGACTCGGGAGCGTTCGCGCTACTGCTGGGTGGGTGGTGTGCCGATACCGAGTGGAGAGCTATCCGGGGCGGGACGGTCGAAGGAGGTGCGTGCGATGGTCGATCTGGCGGTCTCGGTGACGGTTGTCCTACTCGCGGCAGGGGTGCTGACCACCGCCAGGCTGGTCGCTCGACGGGTGCCGGTGGCATGTCCGGCCCCGGTCCCTGCGGCAGATCCTCGGGCCACGGTCCGTATCGTCCGGGGTCCGGCTGCAGGCGGCGGTGTCGTCGTCGCGTTCCCGCAGCATGCAGCCTTCGCCGACCCCCTGCGTAGCATGCGAGATCATCCGGCGTTCGGTCCCCGCCTCGTCAACCGCTGACGCCCGCAGCGCCCGCCCGACCGGTCCGAGCAGGGGTCGACCGCCGGGCACGGCTGGGGCGGGTGACAGGGGCGGCTACCGTCGCCTGCGATGCCGGTGCGTGTCGCGGTCTGGGATTTGGGGAGCAGCTCGTTTCACCTGCTCGTGTGCGACGCCGGGCCTGACCAGTCACTCCGACCGGTGCTGCGACGCCGTGCGCTGTTGAACCTCGGAGGGTCGGTGGGTGAGCACGGGTCCATACCGCCCGATCGCGCCGCTGCGGCCGTCGTGGCGGTTCGCCGGCTCCGCAGCAGGCTCGACGGGGTAATGCCCGAGGTCACGGTTGCCTTGGCCACCGCCGCCCTACGTGATGCTGCCAACGGTCAAGATGTGGTGTGCCGCTTGGAGCGTGTGATCGGAGCCCCGGTGCGTGTCCTCGATGGCCAGGAGGAGGCCCGCCTGTGTTTCGTCGGGCAGCGTGCCGGTGTCTGGACGCCTCCGGGTCCTACGCTCGGCCTCGACCTCGGAGGAGGAAGCCTCGAGCTGGCGGTCGGGGACGAGCGGAGCCTGCACGTGGCGACAAGCGTGCCGGTGGGTGCCACCCGGCTCCGCGGCGAGCTGCACCTCGGTGACCCCTTGTCGGCGGCCGAGCTGCGGGCGGTGCAGCGCCGGACAGCAGCGGCCGTGGGGGCCGCCCGGTGCCTGGTGGCCGAGTACCCCGGGATCAGCCGTCGGGCATTGCTCAGCGGCGGGACGGCCCGGGCGTTGGGCCGGCTGGCCACGGCTGGGAAGTGCCGGGGTGCGACAGGTTCCGGCGAGGTCAACCAGGTGGAGCTCCCGGCAGCCCAAGTGGAGCAGCTGGCGGCACGCCTCGCCCCGATGACCCTGGCGCAACGGATGGTGCTGCCCGGGATGCCGGCTCGCAGAGCCCCCGTCATCGCCGTCGGGGCGGCAGTGCTTGCCGAAGTGGCTCGCCAGCTCGATATCGAGCGCTACATCGTCAGTGATTGGGGGCTGCGCGAAGGGGCCCTGCTCGACGCATTGGCAGGCCGGTGACGCCGTGGCCGAGCCGGCTGTGTGGGTCGTCGCTCTCCTGCCTCGGCCAGCGGCTCGCCGCCGAGCTATTTCTGCTTGCCGAGGATCCGGTTCATCTTGGTGCCGCACGTCGGACATGTCCCCTGCGCGGCACGCCTTCCATTGGCCAGCTCGACCTCTTGCCCTTCGAACTGCCGCTTCTCGCGGCACTTGACGCAGTAGCCGTCGTACGAAGCCACGTCGCCCTCCTCGCTCTGCTCCGCCCCAGCCTCTGCCAGCCTCTGGGACTCATGGTCTGGGACCCAGCCTCTGGGATTGGGGAAGGCTACCCTTCTGGTGCCTGAGGGTGGCGGATGGCCGGGAGCAGCCGTTGCCCGCTCCGGCCAGTGCTGGCCAGCGAGGGAAGGACGACATGGACGAACCGGTGGTCGGCGTGCTCGAAGACACGTTCATGGCGCTCGCCCGCCTGGGTGAGGAGCTGGGCGACGACGACTGGGACCGTCCGACCGAGTGTCCGGGCTGGTCGGTGCGCGACGTGTACTCCCACGTGATCGGCACGGAGCGGATGCTGTTGGGCGACCCGTCGCCGGACGGGCCAGCCGAGATCCCCGACCACGTCCGTAATCCCGTCGGGGCGGCCAACGAGGCCTGGGTCGCTGCCCGGCGAGGGCTTCGGGGTGATGTCGTGCTCGACGAGCTGGTGGACGTCTGTCGCGGGCGCATCGCGCAGCTGCGCTCGTTCGGTCCCGAGCGGTTCGACGAGGTGGGCTGGAGCCCGGTCGGCCAGGTCCCGTACCGCGAGTTCATGGCGGTCCGGGTGATGGACTGCTGGGTGCATGAGCAAGATGCGCGGCAGGCGACGGGACGACCCGGTCATGGCGCCGGGCCAGCGGCTGACATCGCTCTGGACCGCCTGCAGTCGGCCATGCCGTTCGTCGTCGGCAAGCAGGCGCAAGCCCCTGACGGCGCATCGGTACGGCTTGTCGTCGGCGGCCCGAGCCCCCGGCAGATCGACGTCGTGGTGGTCGGGGGCAGGGCGACGCTGGGCGGCTCTGTGTTGTCCACGTCACCGACGGTGACGCTGCGCCTCGGGTCGGAGACGTTCCGGCGGCTGACCTGTGGACGGATCGCCGGCAACCGGGCGCGCATCGAGGGACTGGTGGCCGTCCATGGCGACGAGCGTCTCGGTGCGGCACTGCTCGACGCCATGGCATTCATGATCTGACTGCGGCCGTCGGCGGCCCGGTACACTCGACCATCCTTATGCGTGCCACAGCCGAAACTATCGAAGGCAACCGGGTTCGCTTGTCGATCCAGATCGACGAGGCGGAGGTGGACGAAGCGTTGGTGGTGACCGCCCAGCGCTTGGCCGGCCGGATGCGAGTGCCAGGCTTCCGCCCGGGCCGGGTGCCCCGCCGGGTGCTGGAGGCCCGGCTCGGGGGAGCCGGAGCCTTGCGCCAGCAGGCGCTCAGCGACGCACTCCCCGACCTGTACGCCCGGGCGGTGGTCGATATGGAGGTCGATCCGATTGCCGCACCGGAGATCGACATCACCTCGGGCGAGGAGATCGGCCCGGTGGTCTTCGACGCGGTCGTGGAGGTCCGGCCGACCGTGTCGGTCCCCGGCTACCAGGGTCTGGTCGTCACGGTGCCGCCGCTCGCTGCTACCGACGAGGAGGTGGAGCGCCAGGTCGATCGGCTGCGCGCGCAGTCGGGGGAGTTGGTCGACGTGGACCGGCCGGCTGTCGACGGAGACCATGTCACCATCGATGTGCACGGCGCGGTGGCTGGAGACGACGGTCTCCAGGTCGACGACTACCTGTACGAGGTGGGTAGCGGCCAGGCCTTCGAAAGTCTGGACGACCTGCTCCGGGGCGCCAAGGCGGGCGACGTGCTCCAGTTCGAGGCGGATGTCCCCGGGACGAAGGGTGTCGTAGCCAAGACAGCGTTGCGGGTGCTGGTGAAGGACGTGAAGGCGATGCACCTTCCGGAGGCCGACGACGACTGGGCCAGCGAAGCCTCGGAGCTTTCCACGCTCGCTGCGCTTCGCGACGACCTGCGCGCCCGCATCGGTCAGGTGAAGGTCGTCCAGGCCCAGTTGACCCTGCAGGAGCGGGTGCTGCAGGCGCTGGTCGGGCTGGTGGAAGAGGAGGCCCCGCAGTCCCTCGTGGATGCCGAGGTCCGCGAGCGGCTGCATGACCTCGGCCACCGGTTGGAGTCCCGGAAGCTCTCCATGGAGCAGTTCCTGCATGCCTCGGGTCGCGACGAGCAGGCGCTGCTGTCCGAGCTCCGTCACGAGGCGACCTACGCGGTGCAGGTCGACCTGGCACTGCGTGCCGTGGCCGACGCGCAGGAGATCGAGGTGTCTGACGCCGAGGTCGACGAGGCGGTAGCCGCCATGGCGGAGCAGGCCGGTGCTTCGGCCAGCGAGCTGCGTGCCGCGCTCGACCGCAATGGGAGGCTGCCCGCGGTACGCTCGGACCGACGGAAAGCCAAGGCGTTGGCCTGGCTGCTCGAC
>JAJYAB010000077.1 GCA_021779775.1 Actinomycetes bacterium | reverse complement strand
ACCAGGAGACCACCATCGCCATCGTGCGCAAGCGCCTGCGAGAGATGACGACCGCCTGATCCATTGCCGCTCGAAGTTCGGGAGGGGTGAAGGCCCCCGGGTTCTACAGGGGCGACCTCCGGGCCTTGCCGGAGCCCGGGTGCGACCCCGTGGTCACCACCGGGCCTGTTGGGCGGGGATCATGCGGATGCACCGGCAGCCCCGGTGGGCAGGGTGGTGACCTTGACGGCCCCAGCTGCTCTCGGAGCGAGAGTAGCCAATCGGCTGATCTGCCGCCGGAGTCGGGTGACGGCCGTGGGCGATAGCACCTCGTCGAAGGTGTCGACGGTGAACCACGCCTGCACTTCGCCGGCGGCATGGTGCAGGGTCGTCAACCGAGCCCGTCGGGACAGCGGCGGCAGAGGCAGGGCCAGCTTGGGGGTACCGTTCGAGGGGTTGGCCATGCCGACCCCGAGGACGCCCACACGGCGAGGAACCAGCCGAAGTCGCCCGCTGTCCACGGTGAGGTCGAGGGCGACCTCACCCAATCGCAGGCCGGCCAGGCCGGCCCGGGCGGTGATCCCGCCGTCGTCGAGACGCAGGCGCACGGGCAGGAGCACGGTGTGGGTCCAGTGGTCGATGGCAGCCTGGGCAACCGTCGCTCCGACCTCTGTCGTCTCCACGCGCAGCCTTGGTGGCCATCCTGGGCGGATGCTCACTCCATGGGCACGAACGTCGACACTCTCGAGAGCGAGGCCGTTCACAGCCACACCTCCCAATGTCACCCGGGTGTCCAGGCGACCGGGTCGCAGAGCCGAAAAGCGCACCCGAAGGCGCAGCGGGCGGCCGGCCAGCTTCGTCAACAGCCCGTCGGATAGGCGCGCCCCGGATGCGGTGATGGGCAGGGAGACGGTCAGGGGATGGCGGTTGGTCGTGACATTTTCGAGCCTAGCATCGTGTTCGGTCCTGCCATCGGGCACCGCATTGCCCTCGGGCACCGCATCGACTCACCAGAAACCTCCGCGTACTTCCATACGTTGCCTCATCTGAGAACCTCCGCCTGGCGGGGGTTCTGGAGGCGGGTGGCGCCACGGGTTATGCCTGGTGTCATGGAGCTTTCGATAGGACAGCGCAGAGCAGTGACGAAGAAGTCGGCGACCGCCTACAAGAGAGGATCGCGGGCCGAGAAATCGAGGATCCTCGATGAGCTGGTCGAGCTCACAGGGCGGCACCGTGGCCACGCGAGAGCCACTCTGACGCTCGGTCGCCACTTGGCGCCCGAGCGCGGGCCAAGTTGATGAGTCGGGGCCGGTCCCACACCAAACCCGGCACGTTGCTCAAATCGCAGATCCCGATCCGCACCTGGTCCGAGTGGACCGAGGTTTTCCACCGGTGTGCGCTGCTGAATTCAACCAGTGTGCACACGCGCCCGGGGTGCGGCCGCCGCGCTACGGCTGCGCTACCGCGTGCAGGTGCCCGACCGGGATCTGCGGCGCAAGCTCACGCCCGACTACGGGCTCGGCTGTAAGCGGCCTTCGGTGTCCAGCACGTACCTTCAGACGTTCATGCGCCCGCACGTCCACCTGGTGACCGATCCGATCGAGCGCATCACCGAGGCAGGCGTCAGGACGGCCGACGGCACGGACCGCCCGGCGGACGTGCTCGTCCTCGCCACCGGGTTCCGCATGTCGAGCGATCCGGAGAAGTACCGGCGTATCCCGGTCCGTGGCCGCGACGGATCCGATCTCGCCACGTCGTACGCCATCGACCGCCTGCGGTCCTACGAGAGCGTGAGCATGCCGGGGCTGCCAAGCATTCCATGATCTCCGTGCCCTACGGGTGGACCGGCGGCACGTGGCACCAGCTGGTGGAGACAGCGCCGGCCGGCGACACGCCGTTCCTGCGACCCACGAGCGCCGCCCGCGCCGTCCGCGACGCGCGACACTGAGGAGGACCTTTCGGCATGCCATCGACCGTGACCCAGCGCCCCATCCCCCACCGCCCCGTGCACGCCCGTCGCCTGGCGTTCGACTACGGCCCTGAAGAGCTGCCGCGGCACTACGTCTCCGGCGACCTGGCCATGAGCCACATCGTGTCGATGCTGTCCTCTGTCTTTCCCGAGGGTGAGGACTTCTTTGTCCACTCGGTCCGCAACTTCCGCGACCAGATCACCGATCCCGAGCTGAGATCGCAGGTGGCCGGCTTCATCGGCCAGGAGGCGATGCACGGCCGTGGGCATCGCGAGTTCAACGATCGGCTCGACAAGATGGGCTACCCGACCCGGCTGGTGGACCGGATCACCGGGATGGGCCTGCGCCTGGCGGAAAAGGTGCTGCCGAAGTCCGTGCAGCTCGCCATTACCGCGGCGCTGGAGGACTAAACCGCCACGCTGGCCGAAGTGCTCTTGACCCACGAAGACGCCCGCGCGCTGCTCGACGTCGAAGAGGTCCGGTCGCTGTTCGTGTGGCACGCGCTCGAGGAGAGCGAGCACAAGGCCGTCGCCTTCGACGTCTACCAGACGGTGAGCGGCCGGCACTGGGTACGCGTCGGAGTCATGAACTTGACCACGCTGGGCTTCCTGCTGGGTATCGCCGCGGCGGGGCTGCTGTCGTTGGTGGAGGACCCCGTGGCTCGCCGCCATCCTGGCGCGGCCCTCCGCAGTATCTGGCACCTGCGCCACTCCCCGTGGATCGCTCCGGGAGTCGTCCGCAGGATCCGTGACTACAACCGGCGCGACTTCCATCCTGACGACTACGACAACCGCGAGCTCACGGCCGATTGGTGCGAGCGGCTCTTCGGGCCTGGCGGCTCGCTCCAGGACCGTGTGTGGTCGGCAGGGGCAGCGTGATGCCGGTGCATGGCGTACATCCTGAGGCTTGGCGGTGACCTTGCGCCGCGGTGTGACCTCAGGACCGAGAAGGGTTTCACTGCTGGCGAGTGCCCGGGTCCACCGGGATCGAGAATGACCGGGTCGACGACCACGGGGGACGTGTCGCGTGCTCGTGGGCCGGGCCGGCCGCCGCGCACCGAGACGGAAAGTGCCGCTCACCGGGCACGCCTCCTCGAAAGTGCCATGACCACCATCGGCCGTCGCGGTGGCGACGTCTCCATGGACGAGATCGCCGTCGCCGCAGGCGTCAGCAAGCCGGTCCTCTACGCTGCGTTCGGGGACAAGGCCGGGATGGCGGAGGCGCTGGCGGTCCATCTGGCCGGACGCGCCGAGGACCAGCTGATCGCCAGGGTCGTTACTGCCGGCAACGTCGACCCCGAGGCGGGTCTCCGGTTTGCCATCGACATCCTGATCTCGCTCGTCACCGATCAGCCACAGGTCTACGGGTTCCTGGTGCGCTCGATGCGTGAGAACGACCGTGGCCTGCTCGACAATGCCCTCGTCCGTACACTGCACTCGAGGGTCTTGTCGCTCATCGGGCCCCTCACCCCAGAGACCGATCCAGCGCTGCTGTCGGTCCTCGCCCATGGGATGTTCGGCTTCGTGTTCGCTTCGGTCGAGTCGTGGCACGAGAGTGGCGTCCCGGCACGAAGCGGGCTCGTGGACATGCTCGTGACCGTCGTCATGACCAGCTTCCAGAACATCGGCGTCCCGGTACCGGCACTGCCCCAGAAGGGTTGACCGTCGCTTGCACGCGCCGCGAAGCACATCCGCCGTGGCGGCGGCGGCGGTGCTGCTGCTCGCTCGGTCAGGCCCAGGCGGCGATCACTGCCCGCAGTGCCCGGGTCGTCCGCTCCACGAACTCGTCGTCGTGCTCGGCATCGCCATGGTCGAGCCAGCTGAGCACCGCACCGACCAGCAGGTCCACCACCGTCTGCGCCGCCCACTCGTGCCACGACGAGTCACGCACGTGCGGGGCAAGAAGGGCCCGGGTGAAGGACATGGCGAGTGACCGGAACCGCTCCACATACTCGGCGAACTGGGGCTCGCGGGCCGAGTGCCTCCACAGCAGGCGGAAACCTTCGGGATCTTCGCGTGCCACCGTGAGGAAGGAGCGTGCTGCCACCCCGGGGCCTTCGCCCCGGGCTGCCGTGGTGGCGAATTCCTCCGCGAGCTGTTGCGCTACATGCCCGACGACGAGCCGGTAGAGCTCTTCCTTCGATTCGAAGTGGCGATAGAGGATCAGCTTCGAGACGCCCGAAGCCTCGGCGATGGCCTCCATCGTGGTGGCGGTGAACCCCGAGCGGGCGAACGCCGCGGCGGCGCCGCGCAGGATCGAGCTTCGTCGTTCGGGACGTCCCATCAGCCGACGACCGGCTTCGCTTGCCGTCGGAGCCGCCGGAGGGGTGGCGACGTCGGACCCCCCGTGGGTGTCAGCGTGCCCGGGCATCAGGTTCGTCTTCGCATGTCGAGCTTGCATTGTGCCACCCACTGTGTACACTGCCGAGTGTAGACAGGTTAGTTACACCTGGGATGAGGAGGCGACCGTGAGCAATTTGCAGCTCTCGTACACCCGCGAAGAGCTACTGGCTACCGACGACGTCGACCAGCCGCTCGTCATGAACGGCGTGCGATGCCACGGCGGGTTTCTCGCCGACGGGACGTATGTGTCGCCTCGGACGAAGAACCGGCTCCCGGCGCTGCAGAATTGGCAGCAGCACCACGCCGAGACGTTCGGTGAGCCGGTTCTCCATGCTCCGCTGGAGACCTGGCCGGCGAACTATCCGAACGTCGCCCAGGCGAAGCTCCTGTTGCGCCACGGGATCCGCGAGCCGATGATCGTGCAGCTGACCCGGATCGGCACCGTCGAGGGGTTCGGGGCCATGATCCGTTTTCTCGCCCCGGACGACGTCCAGAAGTTCTTCGTCGAGGACGTGCGTGGCACGGCCACGGAGCATCTCGGCAAGGGACTGGTGGAAGCTCACGCGCGCGACGAGTCCGGCTTCCGAGACGAGGCCGGGCACGACCGGATGTGGTATGTGTGCCGTGACATCGCCTTCGAGAACCCGGTCACCGAGGACCAGAGCAGCGAGATGATGTCCCGCCTTGGCATCGCGTTCGGCTCGACGCCGGACCCGTCGGCGGCGCGCGATCGGTTCGCGGGGCGGCGCCAGTTCTCGGACATCGACATGGGCCTCGAGATGCTGATCTCGACCATGCTCCGGGTGCTGTTCGTGGAGATCAAGGCGTTCCATGTCTTTTCCTGGGCCGAAGAGGTTCTCTCCGACACCGATCTCGTCGCAGGAGAGGGAGCGGCCGCCGAGATCGTCCGGCACATCGCTGCGGACGAGACCCCGCATGTCGAGTACCTGCGGACGTCGCTGTCGGAGATGCGTGCCCGGACGTTCATCGGGGAATCGGGCCGGAAATACGCTGGCACCGACGTCATCGACCCGATGTGGGACGCCTCCTTGCGGGAGTCGCTGGACGTGTTGGAGCAGCAGAACGTGGCGTTCGTCGTGGATGAGATCGAGCGGGCGATCGAAGGGAGGCCTAACCGCACGGATCTCCTCGAGGAGTTCCATGCGTTAGGCGACATCCACCCTGACACCCAAGGCAAGGTCCATGTGTCCGTCGCGAGCGGCGACGCCGTCGGCTACTAGGGCGCACCGACGGCCAGGGGAGCACGATGAAGTTCGGGATCTTCTACGAGCACCAGCTGCCACGTCCATGGACGGAAGGCTCGGAGCGAGTGCTCTACCAGAACGCGCTCGACCGGTGCGAGCTGCCCGACCCGAACTACTCGTTCCCTTCGATACCCCTTGGGATGGCCGACCGCATGGGCAATGACCAGTTCTACAGCATGCTCGAAGACGTTGGAAAGAAGATCGCCCATGGCGATCCGTCGGTCGCCGAAGGGTTGGGGTAGCCATGAAGAATCTTACGGGCAGGACTGCCGTCGTCACCGGTGCCGCGAGCGGTATCGGGCAGGCGCTCGCCACCCGGTTCGCCTCCGAAGGGATGCAGGTCGTGATGGCCGACATCGAAGAGACCGCACTCGCTGCGTCGGCCAAGGCCTTGTCGTCCACGGGAGCGAGTGTCCTGCCGATGCTGACCGACGTGTCCGACTCGAAGAGCGTCGACGCTCTGGCTGAAGCCGCCTACACCCGGTTCGGCTCGGTGAACATCCTGTGCAACAACGCGGGGGTGGGGGCGGGTGGGCTGGTCTCCGACCTGAAGATCGAGGACTGGCAATGGGTTCTGGGTGTCAACCTCTGGGGGGTCATCCACGGGCTGACATCCTTCTTGCCACGGATGCTCGAAGGTGGCGAAGAAGGCCACGTCGTGAACACCGCCTCGCTGGCTGGTCACGTCTCACCCCCGTTCATGGCGCCGTACAGTGCGAGCAAGTTCGCCGTCGTCGCGCTTTCCGAGTCGCTGTTCCACGAGCTGGCGATGCAGCGGGCGAAGGTCGGCGTGTCGGTTCTCTGCCCCGGCTGGGTCAACACCAACATCCATATGTCCGAGCGGAACCGCCCGTCGGCGCTCGGTGGGGGCAGCGACAGCGGCCTCCATGAGGACGACCCGCGGGCAGCGATGCTCAAGCAGGTGCTTGCTGCCGGGATGGCGCCGTCCGACGTGGCCGCGCTGGTGCTCGGTGCCGTGCACGACGAGCGGTTCTACGTCCTCACCCATCCGGACATGACGCCGGCCATCGAAGCCCGGGCGAAGGCGATCGTCGAAGGGACGAACCCCGTCATGCAGATGATGGGCTGACCAGAGCAACCCATCATCTGCAGCCTGTACGGCAAAGCCACCGCCTGTCATAGACGGCGGTCAAGATAGACGGCGGGTAAGGTTATGTGCCGGTCAGTCCCGGGGGTTCGATCGGAGCGATTTACGGAGATCGCGGATGGCCCCTGAGTCTCGCTGGACATCCATCTTCTGCTGGATCTCCTTACGACGCTGAGCCAGATCCCGGTAGCTGACTCCTCCCTCGTCGGACGGTGCCAAGACCGCGTTTATCGCTTCGAGGTCGACCACCAGGTCGTCCGCGTCCATTCCCAGTTCCTTGGCAATGATGTCGCGTCGCTTGTCGGTGATGGTGTTGGCGATCAGACTGATCTCAGAGATGAGATCGATGTCTGGTGCCAGATGGAGGATGGCCCCATCCAGGAACAACATGTCCTTTACGAAGAGCATCAGCACCTTTGGCAGCTTGGCGCCGTAGGCGAGGAGCTGTTTCACGGTTTTCTGCAGCTCCGACACCATCTCCTCGCCGGACATCTTCGTCAGATCCGGTGGTGGACGGTCCAGGTTGAAGTCGGTGATCAGCTTGTCGAGGTCGACGTCAGGCTCGAGCGCCCCGAGATCGCGCAACGAGGTGAGCTGCCCGCGCAGGTCGTTGGTGGCGGCACAGACCAGCAGTCCGAGGAACGCCAGCCGCTGCTTGTCGTCGAGCCGGCCGGTCATCCCGAAGTCCATCAGAGCGATCCGACCGTCGGGGCGGACGAAGAGGTTCCCGCCGTGCAGGTCGCCGTGGAAGATGCCGTAGAACATGGCGCCTTCGAGGAACGAGATCATCGCCGTGCGGATCACGGCCTCGGTGTCGACCCCGGCCCCTTTCATTCCTGGCACGTCGTCGAGCTTGAAGCCGGAGACCCGTTCCATCACCAGGACCCGAGGTGTGACGAGGTCGGGATGCGGGCGGGGCACCACCCAGTGGCGCTGGCCCAGCTCGGCCATCACCGCAGCGATGTCGAGCATGTTCTCCGCCTCCAACCTGAAGTCGAGCTCCTCGGTGATGGTCTCGGCGAACACCTCCACGAGCGACGGTGGGTTCGCCAGTGCCGCGACGGGGATGCGGCCCACCATGAACGGGGCGATCCAGGCCATGGCCCGGATGTCCTGGTGAACGAGATGGTTGAGCTGCGGTCGCTGGACCTTGA
>JAJYAB010000076.1 GCA_021779775.1 Actinomycetes bacterium | reverse complement strand
GGCGCGGTCCAGGTGGGGGACTGGATGGGTCCGTCGCGCGACGGCGTCGAGGTTGTCGCCGGCCGCCTGGTGGACGCTGCATGCGCCCTGCTCGATCAGCTGGTCACCAGCCACCACGAGCTGGTCACGCTCATCGAGGGGGAGGGAGCCGGGCCGGCCGACACACGGCACCTGACCGAGTGGCTGGCCGATCACCGCCCCCAGGCGGTGGTCGAGGTGCACCACGGCGGCCAGCCGCTGTACCCCTACCTGCTCAGCATCGAGTGAGCCGGCCGGCCGGACCGCCGGTGCGCAGCCTGGCGTTCTTAGAGCGCCAGCCGGTGGCCAACCTCGAGAGTGTCACACCGGCCAAGGCCGAGTCGTTGGCGCTGCTCGGCGTCCGGTCGGTCCTCGACCTGCTGACGTACTACCCCTACCGGTACCACGACCGCCGGAGGCAGGCCCCGCTGGCTGAGCTGCGCCCCGGCGACGAAGCATGGGTGGAGGTCGAGGTCCGCTCGGCGCGCCAGGTGCCCGGGCGCGGCAGGGGGCGGGCACGGGCGGAGCTGGTGGTGGGCGACCGGTCGGGCACGTTGGCCGTGACGTTCTTCAACCAGCCGTGGCGGGCGAAGCAGCTGCCCGCCGGTGCGCGACCGCTGCTGTTCGGCAAGCTCACGACGTTCAGCGGCCGGCGCCAGTTCGTGAACCCGGCGGTCGACCTGGCCGGTGACCGGGACCGGCGGGTCGTCGCGCTCTATCGCTCGTCGGACAGCGCCGGCGTGACGAGCAGCGACTTCGAGCGGTGGGTGGGGGAGGCCCTCGAACGGGCCGGCGAATTCGCCGACCCGCTGCCCGGACGGTGGCGGGCCGAGCTCGACCTGGTGGACCGCACCGCCGCCTTCCGGGGGGTCCACCGCCCCGACGAGCCGGAGCAGGCCGGTCCCGCCCGGCGGCGGCTGGCCTTCGACGAGTTGCTGCGGCTGCAGCTCGAAGCGGGCATGCGTCGCCAGGTCGTGCAGCGGCGTGCGCTCGGCATCCGCCACCGGGCGCAGCTCCCCGAGGGCGAGGACCTGGTGGGGCGGTTCGTCGACCGCCTGCCCTTCGCGCTGACTGCCGCGCAGGAGCGGGCCATCAGGGCCCTACGAGCCGATATGGGCGCGGCGGTGCCGATGCACCGCCTGCTGCAGGGCGACGTCGGGTCGGGCAAGACGGTGGTGGCGGTCGCTGCGCTGCTGGTTGCCGTGCAAGGCGGTCATCAGGGCGCCTTCCTGGCTCCTACCGAGGTGCTGGCCGAGCAGCACCACCTGTCGGTGCAATCCATGGTGGCCGACCTCCGCATCCCCGATGCCGGCCGGCTGGGCGGGGAGCGCCCTCCGGTCGTCTGCCTGCTGACCGGGCGCACCCCGGCGGCCGAGCGCCGCCGGATCCTCCAGGGACTGGCTGGTGGCCCCGCCGGTGCCGAGCACGTCGACGTGGTGGTCGGGACCCATGCGCTGCTCACCGAAGACGTGCGATTCGCCGACCTCGGGGTCGTGGTGGTCGACGAGCAGCACCGGTTCGGGGTCGAGCAGCGCGACGTCCTGCGAGCGAAGGGAAGCGCCGGGGGAGGAGCAGACCCCGACGTCCTCGTCATGACAGCGACGCCCATCCCCCGGACCGCGGCGATGGCCGTCCTCGGGGACCTCGACGTCACCGAGCTGGGGGAGCTGCCCGCCGGCCGGGCTCCGGTCACCACGGTGTGGGCGCGGACGGCGGACGACGACCGGGCGGCTTGGGACCGGGTCCGCGACGAGGTGGCTGCCGGCCACCGCGCCTACGTGGTGTGCCCGCTGGTGGAGGGCTCCGAGCGGGTGCAGGCCCGATCGGCGACCGAGGAGCTCGACCGGCTGGCCGGCGACGTGCTGGGCGGCCTCCGGCTCGGCCTGCTGCACGGGCAGATGCGGGCTGCCGACAAGGTGTCGGTCATGGACGACTTCCGATGTGGCCGGGTGGAGGTGCTGGTCACCACGACCGTCGTCGAGGTGGGGGTCGATGTCCCCGAGGCGACGGTCATGGTCATCGAGGATGCCGACCGGTTCGGCATCGCCCAGCTCCACCAGCTGCGCGGCCGGGTCGGACGCTGCGCGCTCCCCTCGTGGTGCTACCTGCTGACCGCCCCCCGCCCACGGGTGCCGGGTCGGGGTCGGACGGCGGCTGCGGGCACTGCGGGCACTGCGGACGACGTGGTGGCACGGCTCCAGGCGCTCGAGGCGAGCACCGACGGGTTCCACCTCGCCGAGGTCGATCTGGAGCTGCGGGGCGAAGGCAGCATCCTCGGCGCCCGCCAGCGGGGTCGCAGTGACCTGAAGCTGGCCTCGCTGCGCCGCCGCGGGGCTGCGCTGGTGGCCGACGCCCGCCGGGCAGCCGACGATCTCCTGGCCGGAGACCCCATGCTGGGCGGCCACGCCCTGTTGGCCGAGGAGATCGGCCTGTTCGTCGGGGAGGAGGAAGCGGCCTACCTCCGCAAGAGCTGACCTATCCCTCTCGGGTGCCCGGTCTGGAGGCAGGTAGCGTTCGGCACCGATGCGCGTGATCGGCGGCACCAGCCGGGGGCGGGTCCTGAAGGCGCCGGGCGGGCCGACCCGGCCGACCGGCGACCGGGTGCGCGAGGCCATCTTCGACATGCTGGGGAGCATGGCGGCGGTGGCCGGATCCACGGTGCTGGACCTGTTCGCCGGCAGCGGGGCCATGGGCATCGAGGCGCTGTCGCGCGGAGCGTCCTCCGCCGTCTTCGTCGACGACCACCCGGCTGCCGTGGCCGCGGTGCGGGCAAACCTGGAGGCTACCGGCCTCGATGGTGCACATGCTCCGGTGCATCGGGCGGAGGTGCTGCGCTGGCTGGAGCGACAGCTTCCGGGCGCGGCGTGGGACATCGCCTTCGTCGACCCGCCCTATGCCTTCTGCGCATGGCCAGCGCTGCTCGAACGCCTCCGGGCGCGACTGGCCGTCTTGGAGTCGGATCGCCCGCTCGACCCCGGTGGCCACTGGGAAGTCCTGAAGCACCGGCGTTACGGCGGTACGCTCGTGACGGTGATCGGCCAAGCCGCCCGCAACCCCCCCGACGTCGAGAGAGGCACGTGTTGACCGTCGCGCTCATCCCCGGGTCGTTCGACCCGTTCCACAACGGCCACCTGGAGGTGGTCGAGCGTTCCGCCCGGCTGTTCGACGAGGTGGTCGTCGCTGCCCTGCGCAACCCGCAGAAGGCAGAGCCCCTGTTCACCCTGGCCGAGCGTGAGGAGATGCTGCAGGAGTCGCTCGCCCACCTGCCGAACGTGCGCATCGTGTCCGTGTCGACGCTGGTGGTCACCGTTGCCCGGGATGTGGGCGCGACCACCATCGTGAAAGGTCTGCGTGCCGTCTCCGACTTCGAGAACGAGCTCCAGATGGCCCAGATGAACCGAGAGCTGGCATCCATCGAGACGCTGTTCGTGCCCACCAGTTCGACCTACTCGTTCATCGCCGCCCGCCTGCTGCGCGAGGTGGCCCGATATGGCGGTGACGTGTCGGCGTTCGTTCCGAAACCAGTCTTCACCCGCCTGCAGAAGAAGTTCGCCCAGTGAGCGGCCCGTTCGACGGCGACCCGTTCGGTCCCGACCCGTTCGACGGCGAGCCGTTCCGCGACGAGCCCTTCCCAGACGAGCCGGCCACGGGCACCGATGCCGAAGGGCTGATCCGGCAGGCTATCGACCACGTCACCTCGGCTCGGCGCGTCCTCGTGTCGGCCTCGGTGATGATCGACCGCGAGGAGCTGCTGGAGCTCCTGCAGTCCGCGCTGGAGCGCTTTCCCGACGAGCTGCGCCAGGCCCGCTGGCTGTTGCGCGAGCGCGGCGAGTTCCTGGCGCAGCGCCAGAGAGAGGCAGACGCGCTCCTCGACGACGTCCGGGCACAGGCCGAGCGGATGGTGCAGCGGACAGAGATCGTCCGCCAGGCGAACCAGGTCGCGCAACGGGTGCTCCACGACGCCAGGGAAGAGGCGCGCCGGCTGCGACACGAGGCGGAGGACTACTGCGACCAGAAGCTCGGTTCCTTCGAGATCGTGCTGGCCCGCACCATGAAGACCGTCCAGGCCGGACGCCAGCGCCTGCAGCTCGTTCCGGCGTCCGCCGACACGCCGCCAGGAGGCGATCCGGGAAGCCCGCCATCCGACGCCGCCGACCTTCCGTTCTTCGACCAGGACGAGGCCTGACGAGACGCCGTGTCGTCACCGTTCGTGGTCCAGGTGGCCAGGCTGCTCGAGCAACCTGGCCAGCCATGTCACCAGATCTGCCGCGGGGTGATCGAAGACCTGTCGTGCTCGGGCAGCCGGGTCGCCGAAGACGCCGAGTGCGAGGCGGACGTGATCTTCGAGGCCGTGACCGGCGGCGTGTCGGTGTCGGGAACGGTGTCGGCTGCCTGGTATGGCACCTGCCGTCGGTGCCTGGCGCTGGCGGAAGGGACCGTACGGGTGCCGGTCCAGGAGCTGTTCGCCGAAGGTGGCGACGGTGAGGAGGCGTACCCGCTGTGGCAGGGATGCCTCGACCTTGCCCCGATGGTGCACGACGCGGTGCTCCTGCAGCTCCCGCAGGCGCCATTGTGCCGGCCGGGCTGCCTCGGCCTCTGCCAGTGGTGCGGCAACGACCGTAACGAGCAGCCGTGCGCGTGCGAAGCTCCGGCGGATCCCCGCTGGTCGGCGCTCGACGAGATCCGCCCGTCCGGCGGCCTGCCCGACTAGCGCGGTCAGGTTCCCCCGCCAGAACGGCTATCGTTTCCGGGTTCCCCCGAGCCGAGGTGAGCGACGATGGCCGTCCCCAAGAAGAAGACCTCCAAGGCGAAGAGCAGGAGCCGTCGCGCCAGCAATTGGGTGTTGCCAGCACCGGCTCGCAGCATCTGTCCTCAGTGCCACCAGGCGAAATTGCCGCACGTGGTCTGTCCCCGGTGCGGGTGGTACAAGGGCCGGCAGGCGATAGAGATCGACTAGTGGGCGAGCCGTCGGTCGGTCGGCAGCTTCCCGTCGCCGTCGACGCGATGGGAGGCGACAAGGCGCCGGCGGAGATCGTGGCGGGAGCGCGGCAGGCCGCTTTGGACCTCGGCATCCCGGTCATGCTGGTGGGGCGACCCGACGAGCTGGGCGACACCTCCGGCATGGAGGTGGTCGCTGCCTCCGAGGTCATCACCATGGACGACGACCCCGGCCAGGGGGTGCGACGGAAGAAGGACTCCTCGCTGGTCCGGGCTGCAGAGGCGGTGCGCGACGGCCGGGCGCTGGCCATGGTCAGCGCCGGCAACACGGGTGCCACGATGGCCAGCGCGCTGCTCCGCATGGGAAGGATCCGGGGGATCACCCGACCGGCGATCGCCACGCCGATCCCGCGGCCGGGGTCGGCGCCGGCGCTGCTGCTCGATGCCGGGGCGAACGCCGAGTGCACGCCGGGCATGCTGGTGCAATTCGCCCAGATGGGTGCTGCGTACGCGACGGTGCTCCACGGGACGCCGGCACCCACCGTGGGCCTCCTGTCCATCGGCGAGGAGAAGTCCAAGGGCACGCCGCTCGTGAAGGAGACCCACGCCCTGCTGGCAGGCATCCCCGGAATGAACTTCGTCGGCAACGTCGAGGGACGCGACGTCCTGCCCGCCACCGTCGACGTCGTCGTCACCGACGGCTTCACCGGGAACGTCGTCCTGAAGACCCTGGAGGGCGCGCTCCGCTTCTTCATGGACGCTCTCGGCTCGGTGCTCGACACCGACGAGTCCACCCGCACCGCGGCAGCGGTCCTGCTCCCGCACCTGGAGCCGCTCGCCGCGGCGTTCGACCCGGAGAACACGGGCGGTGCCATGCTCCTGGGTGTGGACGGGGTCTGCGTCATCAGCCATGGCTCGTCGTCGGCCCGAGCGATAGCCTCTGCCGTGCAGGTGGCGCACGACGTGGCGGTGGCGGGACTGGTCGGCCTGCTGAAGCAGGCCGTGTCCCAGCCTGTCGAGTGACGGCGGTAGGATGCGCGCCACCCCCATGAGCAGGAGACGCTGTGCCCGCTGAGACGCATGTGGAGAAGGGTCCGATGGACCGCCAACAGGTCTTCGAGATCGTCCGCGACCAGCTGGCCGACATCCTGGAGATCGAGCCGAGTACCGTGAGCGAGTCGTCGTCGTTCGCCGAGGATCTCGATGCCGACTCGTTGGCCCTGATCGAATTGGTGGAGGCGCTCGAAGAGGAGTTCGGCGAGCGCACTGTCGGCTTTCGCATCGAAGACGAAGACCTGGAGGACCTCCGCACCGTGCGCGACGCCGTCGACTACGTCGTGGCCAAGCTCGAGGCGAGCTGATCACGGATACCTCTGCCGCCGTCGGGCACGAGGGCGCTCGGGGCGCAGGCGGCGCGCCGGTGGTCCAAGCCGACCTGCTGAATGAGCACCTCGGCTGGCGCTTCTTCGACCAGGCGCTCCTGCGCCAGGCGTTGTCCCACCGATCGTGGTGTGCCGAGGCTCAGGGGTCGCCTTCGAACGAGCGGCTCGAATTCCTTGGCGACGCAGTGCTCGGGCTCGTGGTCGCCGAGCACTGCTACAGGGCATTTCCAGAGCTTCCCGAAGGTGGTCTCGCGAAGGTGCGGTCTGCGGTGGTCAACACCTCCGTCCTGGCCGAGGTGGCCGGCGAGCTGGCCCTCGGTGAGCTCGTCCTGCTGGGACGGGGCGAGGACGCCTCGGGAGGCCGGAGCAAGGCGTCGATCCTGGCGAACACCGTGGAGGCGGTGATCGGCGCCGCCTATCTCGATGCCGGCTGGCAGCGGGCGGCCGACCTGGTGATCAGGCTGGTCGGGGACCGGATCGCCGTCGCTGCCACCGGGCCAGGGTCCGAGGACTATAAGACGCGGCTGCAGGAGCTGGCGGTCCGCCGGGTCGCCGCGCTGCCCGAGTACACGGTGCAGGGCGCGGGTCCCGACCACGCCCGGTGGTTCACCGCGACCGTGGTGGTAGGCCGGCAGGCGGTGGGCAGCGGGGAGGGGCGCTCGAAGAAAGAGGCGGAGCAGGCCGCTGCCCGCGTGGCGTGGGAGCACCTCACCACGTCGGAGCCGGGTGCGCCCGCCGCGCCCGACGGCAAGTCCGGAGATGCCTGAGCTTCCGGAGGTCGAGACGGTCTGCCGTGACCTGCAGGTGGACGTCGCCGGCTGCCGGGTCGAGTCGGCAGTCGTCCTCGGTCCCCGGTCGGTGCGCCGCCACCCAGACCCCAGCGTCTTCGTCCGGCGGGTGGCCGGCCGCACGGTCACCAACGTCGGCCGGCTGGGGAAGTACCTGCTGCTCAGCTTCGACGGGGTCCCGCCCCAGGGCGTGCTGGTGGTCCACCTGGGCATGAGCGGTCAGCTCCACCACGCCGGCGACACCGGCAGGTGGCACCGGGCCGATCGTCCCCCCCATACCCATGTCGAGCTGGCCTTGGACAGCGGAGCGACGCTCCGCTTCGTCGACCCGAGGACATTCGGCCAGATGTACGTGGCCGATCGTTGCGAACCGGCGCCAGGGCCACCAGCCGTCGCCGAGCTGGCCCACCTGGGGTTTGATCCCACCGGGGACGGCGTCACCGGGCAAGAGCTCGCCCGGATGCTCGCGGGGCGCCGGCGCCCGCTGAAGGCCGTCTTGATGGACCAGCGTGTCGTCGCCGGGATCGGCAACATCTACGCCGACGAGATCCTCTTCGGCGCCGGCATCCGGCCCGGGCGCCCGGCCGGTTCTGTCACGACAGCGGAAGCAGGCCGGCTGCGTCGGTCCATGGTCGACGTCCTGGTCCAAGCCATCGCACTGCGCGGATCCTCGCTGGCGGACCAGCAGTACCGCGATCTGCACGGTGCCCCGGGGCGCT
>JAJYAB010000075.1 GCA_021779775.1 Actinomycetes bacterium | reverse complement strand
CGAGCTCACGCAGGGAAGCGCCCATGACGTGGCGCATCTCGATCCGGCTGCCGTCGGCTCGGGCCAGGAACGCCGACGCGAGGACCGCCGACTTAATGCCGGCACCGGTGAGATCGAGCTCGCGGGCCAGACCCGGGTAGTCGATGTTGCTGGCGATGGGCAGCCCGGTGGCATCGACGGCGCCGTCGAGACAGCGGCGCCAGAGGAGCTCGCGCTCCGCCGGGCCGGGAGGAGCGAAGTCGACGATGAACCGCAGCCTCCGCACCAAGGCGGGGTCGATGTCGCCCTTGCGATTGGTGGCCAGCACGGCAACACCGTCGAAGCGCTCCATGGCCTGCAGCACGTAGTCGATCTCGATGTTGGCGAACCGGTCGTGGGCATCGTTCACCGAGGTCCGCTTGCCGAACAGGGCGTCGGCTTCGTCGAAGAACAGCAGCGACGGTGCGCGTTCGCAGGCCTCGAAGACCTGCCGGAGATGCTTCTCGGTCTCGCCGATGTACTTGCTGACCACCCCGGCCAGGTCGATGCGCAGGCAATCCAACCCGAGCGACCCCGCCAGCACCTGCGCAGCCATCGTCTTTCCCGTCCCGCTCGGCCCGGAGAACAGCGCGGTGATGCCACGGCCCATCGACGTGATCCGGGACAGGCCCCACACATCGAGGATCTCCGACCTGTTCCGGGCCTGGGCCTCCAGCTCGCGCAGATGCTGCGCAGTGGAGGGTTGGAGGATCAGGTCGTCCCACGTGGCCGTGAGGGGCAGCGACGTGAGCAGGTCCCCGACGTCGGTGGCGAGCATACGGCGGCAAACTTCGGCCACCGACTCTGCGCCGGCCGGCATCACCCGGGCAGCCACCACCACTTCGGCTGGCCGCAGTGCCCAGTCGGACACGGGTGCCGGCACCGGCAGGTCGGAGAGCTCGGACCACAGGGTGAGACGCTGCGACCGGCTGAGCGGCGGCACCCGGTACGAGCGGCAGATCGTCTGCGTGCCGCCCGGGCCACCGTCCAACCCGGGCCCGCGCTGGCGCCCGACGCAGGAGAACACCAGCCCGCAGCGGTCGGTGATCCGCTCCAACGCCGGCGGAAGAGCCTCGTGATGGCGGAGCGCGACGACCGCTCCGCACAGGACCGCCCGCCGCACTTCGCGTATCAGCTGAGCCTCGGGATCCGCACTGGCGGCTACCGATGCACAGTCGACCGCCACCAACGGGACACCCAGCATGGCTGCTGCGGAGGCGGCGGCGGTCGTGCGGCCCGAGCCTGCGGGCCCGACCAGTTCCACCCGCAGCGACGTCGCCGGCCGGCCGGCCAGAGACCGGACGAACCCGGCGATCGCCGAGGTGAGCTCGGCATGTAGGCCCGGCCCGACCGGAGGGGCGACGAACACCCCGGTCGTCCCGGCGGACCACGGGTCGCTGTCGGCATGCCCGAGCAGGGTGTCGACGATGGCGGGGTCGGCGACGAGCTCGGCGTCGCACATGGAGCTGGTCGGCCCGGCCCCGTCTGGCCCGGCCCCGTCCGGCCGGGCCAGCTGCCAGCGTGCCACAGCCGAACCGGGCCCGACCGGATCGCCCACCTGGCCCTCGAACAGGTCCATGGTCAGCGCCGCCGTGGCCCCCGACGGCCGGGTGCTGTCACGCAGGTACCCGAGCACCCGGGCCAGCCGGGGGTCGGCGGCGACAGCGCAGGCCGTGGCCAGGAAGGCCTCTTCGAAGGGACCGACCCCCAGGGTGTGCACCAGGTGGGTCCACCGGGGGTCCTGGGGCTCGTCAGCCAGCGCAGCGATGTCCGCTCCGATAGCGGCCGCTGCCTCGTCGGTGGCAGCGAACCGTCGCTCCTGGCTCGCCAGCAGATCGGGGGCAGCCAGTGCCCGGTCCACTTCGCTGTGGGAGATGGCCAGCTGCTCCTCGCCGGCGTACGGCGACGTCCGCCAGAGGTGGCGGAGGAACAGCACCCGCCGCCGTACCCGGAGCCGCACTTCGCGCAGCCATGGTGGATCGACGGGCGCCACCGCTATGCCGGCCCGACCGGTCACGGGCACGGCTGGTATCACTGCCACGGCCGACGGGTCGGACCGGGCACTCGCCGTCACAGCTGTACCCACAGGGCCGGATCGGCGCGCACGCCTGCCACCTGGACGGCCAGTTCCAGCACGGTGCCGGCAGGCCCGGCAGGAGGCACGAACGACAACGACGTCCCCGCCGGCGCGATGGACACCTGTCCGGTCGAGGGGCTCCCGGCCACCGGGGCGAGCAGTTGCGATCCGACGGTCACGACCGTCGTCGTCGACGCCAGGCCGGCCCCGCCCACCGAGTACGGGGTTGCCCCCGACAGCACCGGGCCACCCGTGGCGTCGAGCAACGGTGCCACGGCGAGGGGAAGCGCGTTGGACCGGTAAGAGCCTACCGCGCCCTCGGTCCCGTGGCCCACGCGGATCTGGTACCTCCCCGGCTCCGGGGCTGCGGCCGGAACGGCGCCCACGGCGGTTGGCAGTTGGAGGACCATCCGGCTGGCGTTGGAGGCAGCGGCGTCGAGCCAGCCGGACACGTCGAGCTCCGTGCCGGTCGGATCGAGCAGGTAGACCGTGTCGGAGGTCGGGCCGCCCAGCGCCGTGCCCAGCAATGACACGACCTGACCGGGAGCGACCGTGGCCGGCGTTTCCGCATACGTCACCGCCTCGCCGCCGGGTGCGGCGTAGGCGACCTGCCGGCGGGTCGTCATCAGGCTGGGGTCTCCGGCCGCGACCTCCGCCGCATCCTCCAGACCGACGGCGATGGTCACAGACGTCGTCTCCGGTGCGCTACCGGGCATCGGGTCGGGATCGAGGAACACCACGGCAGCCCGGTACACGAGGGACATGCGCATCGGCACGGTCGTCGCATGCCACAGCCGGCTCAGCTCGTCGTAGGAGCAGTGCTCCGGGGTGAGCGTGAGCTCCCACGGTACGGTGGCCCCCGCCGGGCTGCGCACGATCGGCTGGGTATGGAAGGCCCGGATGGCGATGCTCATCGCCTCCTGCTCCTCGATGAAGCTGGCCTCCGAATAGGCGAAGAGCAGGTAGAAGGCGTCCAAGGCGACGGGCAGGAACCTCACTGGTTGGCTCGTGCCGTCCAAGATCTGGGGCTGCCAGAATAGGGATGCCGCCGCGTTGTTGACCTCGATGTGGTACAGGAAGAGCGACAGTTGCGGGCCGGGCTGCTGCCGGGCAGCATCCGGGGCCAGGCCGGTGAAGTGTGGGGTGAAGGTCGGACCTCCCCCGAGCTCGGCCCACAGGGGCGCCGCGGTCCACCGGTCCTTCACCAGGTTGATCAGCGTGTCGGTGACGGCGCTGAGATCGACGGTCATCGGCTCGCTCGCTCAAGTCTGGGCAAGGCCGTACCAGCGCCGGGACAGGGCGCGGTGCGAGGTCGACGCCCCCTGGTCGGGGACCGGCGCAGGGGCAACCGGTGCCGGGGCGAGGTGCTGCGTCTCGGGAGCGGCGATGGGTGTCGGCATGACCTGCACCTCGATCGTCCCGATGACCACCGAGGCCCCGACCGGCACATGTCGGGAGGTGGTCTCCGGCCGAGGCCCGATGTCGAGCCCGACGTCGAGCCCGACGTACTTGTCGACACGCGAGCGGACGGCTCCGCCCGCAGCCTCCTCGGATGCCCGGCCAGCCGGCGCGGTCATGTCGAGCGGGGAGCCGGTCGCCCAGTCCCAGGTTCCCGGCCCGGGAACCCCTCCGGGTCCGGCACCGGAGCTGCCGGCATGAACAGCGGGCGGAACAGCGTCATGAATAGCGGAGGTGTCGCCGGTGGCCGGCGGGGCCTCGGCACCGAAGCCAGCGGCGGCCCCCCACTGGTGCTCTTGGGTGGCATGGTCACGCCGGTAGTCGACGGGCGGACGTGCACCATCGCGCTGGCGGACCGGACGCGTCGGGCGGTGGTCTGGCTCGCCCAGGCATTCGGCGGCGACGACGGCCGGGCCAGGCTGGGGCTGGGGCTGGGGCTGGGGCTGGGGCTGGGGCTGGGGCTGGGGCTGGGGCGGTTCGCTCCCGCTCCCGGTGGTAAGCACCGGGGAGCCTTCGAGGCTCCCGGTGGGTCCCGGCGGGCTGCCGGCAAGGGAGCCCGCCTCCGTAGCGACCCCGGTGCCGGCCCTGGCGGGCCCGGGGTCGACATCCCCCGCCGGGAGGCCGGCCGGCTCCCACGAACGCGGCGCACTGCCCGGCTGGGCGGGGCCCGGGCCGGACACGTCGGGTCCGAACACCTGCTTGGGCGGCCGCAGCATCCGGCCGGCACCGGGTCGCCGTCCAACCAGCCCGGCCAGGTATGCAGACTGGCTCATACCGCAGCCTTGTCGGCCGCAGCCAGGTGGGCGTAGTGGATGCGCCGCGACCAGGGCATGACGAGGATGTCGTGCTCTGACCAGCCGTGGCTCCGGGCCAGCAGGTGGATCTCGTAGTAGATCCCAGCGAAGAGGTCACGGAGCTCGGCCAGCACGTAGGAGCACGGGTCGAAGCGGAGCTGCAGGGTGGCGCCGCATCGGGGACAGACCCCCTCCACCATGCCGTCGAGCGTGGGCGCCAGGGCGGCCAGCGCCGCGTCGACCTGTTCGACCTCGGCCGGCGAGAGTGAGCTCGGCACGATGCAGGCATCCATCAGCGCCGACGGGCTGTCAGGACCGGACAGCGCGGTGACGAGGTCGCCCACGGTCGGGATGCGGAACCGCGCCTCCGAGCCGTCCAGAGCGAACCAGCCTGGCTCGCGGGCGCTCGAGACGCCGCCGGGGACCTCGGGGCGGTGGTGTTCGAGGTAGGCAGCGATGTGGAAGCTCACGTCAACCCGCTCGCCGCAGGCGGCGGCGTCGCAGGAGCTCGCCGTGGTCAGGAGATCACCCATCCACGCCTGCCGGATGGTGAGCGCCACCGCGGCCGCGTCGCTGGCCGGCAGGCCGTCCCAATCGAGGTCGCTCCCGTCCACGTTTCGGGCGACCCGCCGGCCGAGCTCGATGACGGCCAGGGGCGGGGGGGCGTCCGTCTCGAGCACCATGAGCTCGTCATCGCTCGACGGACCCCGTACCGCCAGCAGGAGCCCGCTGACCGGGAGCACGCTCAGCGCTCCAGGGGCTCGGTCAGCGTGGTGTCGCGCTCCCACCCCTCGTTCTCGAGCTTAAGGTGCTCGATGGCGACGGCGTTGGACCCGGCGTCGAGGTCGGGCAGGGCCTGGAATTCCGACACCCAGGCTCGATGGACCAGGTACCGGTAGACGGGCTGGGCTTCCTCGTTGAGGAGGACGATGCCGACTTCCCGGCGGAGCTGGGCCAGCGAGCTGGACGGTGAGCCGTGATCGAGCACCTGTGCCGCGTTGGCCCAAGTCTCGAAGTCGCGATCCTGGGTGACGCCGCGCTCGAGGGTTATGGGTTCGTACTTGGTGCGCCCCAGGCCCTTCAGGATGACGGCGTTGCCACCCTCCTTGTACTCGATGACGTCCGAGGACCGCTTCATCGAGGTGACCTTGGAGATGGCCGCTACCGGTGACGTGCTCGTGCCGAAGTAAACCAGGAACCGGTACGTCTTGTAGGGATCGTAACGGTTGACGTTGACAGGGAAGATCTTGCCCATGCTGGCTCCCTAGCTCGATGCTTGACCGGCGAGTTGCGCGATCTGTATGACGACGAATTCGGCCGGCTCGAGTGGGGCGAAGGCAACCAGCAGGTTAACGACGCCATTGGCCACGTCG
Organism: Actinomycetes bacterium; assembly: GCA_021779775.1. GTDB lineage: Bacteria > Actinomycetota > Acidimicrobiia > Acidimicrobiales > UBA8190 > JAJYAB01. Next base: position 2,168 of record JAJYAB010000075.1, on the reverse strand, counting down.
GACGGCGTGGTTGTGTTGGAGTCGCACTGCACGGCGAACGCCGTGCGCGGTGTCGTGCCAGCGAACGCACCCTGGCGGAAAAGGCTCAGCATGAACGCCGAGACCTCCTGGGTCATGGCCGTCCACAAGGGTTGGGCGTTGGGCTCGAAGACGGCCCACGTCAAGTTGGCGTACAGGGTCTGCTCCAGGAACAGCGCCATGCGCCGGACGGCCACGTACTTCCACTGGGCGAAGGCCAGGTCGGTCGAAGCGACGGTACGGGCACCGAACACGACGGTCCCGGCCCCGGGGAAGTCGCGCAGGCAGTTGACACCCCCGCTGTTGAGCACGCCCTGCTGGGCATCGGTCATCACCCCGGTGGCGACTACCCCGGTCGGCCCGAGGATCGACGTCTCGATGCCGGCCGGCGACTTCCACACGCCCCTGGTGGCATCTTCGTTGGCGAAGATGCCGGCGACATACCCGCTCGGAGGCGAGCTCGATGCTGCACCGGTGACCGGGTCCGCGGTGACCAGCCAGGGGTAGTACAGCGCGGCGTTCGGGCTGATCGGCGGGGCGGGGTCCAAGACGAGCGGGGACGTCGAGGTCAAGGTGTCCACGACCCAGCCGGCGGGTGGGTCGAGGATGAGGAAAGCCCGCTTCCGCTCGGCATAGGCGACTGCCTGGGCGATCACCGACGGGTCGGTGATCGCCGGGAGCACGAGCAGGTTGAAGATCGTCACCTTGTCCAGGGGGGCGTTGGTCTCGAACACGGCACCGAAGCTCGCCGCATCGATCACCGTCCAGGTGAGCGCAGGCACGGCGGCGTACACCAGCGAGAAGGGCGACCCCGTCGTCGGGAACGCCGTGGGGACTCCCCCGGGCGTGGTCACCGACACCAGCGTCGACCCGGCAAGAGCCGTGAGCACGTCGCCCACCAGGACCCGCCGGTACGTCTCCACCGTCGTGCCGTAGGAGACGACGATGTCGGCCATGTCGTGGGGGTTCGTCTTCTCCTGCACGTTGCTGATGGTGACCTGCATCGCGATCCCGGCCGCAGGTGTGGATCCCGAGGCCGGCACGCCCACCGGCTGGCGCGCGGTGAACACGATGTCCTGGCCGGCCGAGACCGTCACCGCGGCAGGGGTGATTGCCCCCTGGCTGACCGGCGGGGAGCTCGTGTCGAAGTAGTCGGTGCCCACGAGCCCGACCACGTAGGCCGAGGATCCACCGTTCTGGAAGAACTGGTAGACGGCCTGGCCGACGTAGTCGGGTTGCCAGGGACTGGAGAAGAAGCCGCCGAAGTGTTCCTGGTAGTCGGCGAAGCTGAACAGCTGGATCGGCACACCCGGCTGCCTGGTAAGGAACGGATGGGTGAAGCCCACGAACGCGGCGACCGACGTCGGCGCGGCCGAGATGGTGTGGACCGAGCTCGGGAGCTCCTGGATGTAGACGCCCGGATAGGTCGTGGTGATCGACATGGTGCCTCTCTCGCTGGAGTCTCTGGTCTCGCTGGAGTCTCTGGAGACTCGTCATTCCCAGGCCCTACCAGCACGGAGTGGGCCAATTCTCCAGGTACGGATCAGGATACGAAGCGGCCGTGATCTCTCCGTGAGGCACGCGTGCTCATCGCGCGACTGCCCCGTCACAGGATCGTCATCGCCGCATCATCGACCGCGCGACCGACCGACCGACCGACCGGCTCTGCGCCTACCGGCTCCGCCCCTCGTAGCATGGTGCTATGTGGCCCGTGAGCGCTCCGCAGCGACGACCGTGCGGAGCTCCGCTCCCGGCGAGGTGCACCTTCTGGTGTAAAGCGGTTCGCCTGCTACCGATCCCTCGAAGGAACGGCTATGGGTGACGCGCCGAGCCCGAGGCCAGCCGGCGCGCTCGGTGCCGGCGAGCTGGCGACGATCAACGCGTACTGGAGGGCAGCGAACTACCTGTCCGTCGGCCAGATCTACCTGCTCGACAACCCGCTGCTGACCGAGCCGCTGCGGCCAGAGCACGTCAAGCCGCGCCTCCTCGGCCACTTCGGGACGACACCGGGGCTCAACCTGATCTACGCGCATCTTAATCGGGTGATCAAGGCTCGGGACCTGAACATGATCTACGTGATCGGCCCCGGTCATGGCGGCCCGGGCATCGTGGCCAACGCCTACCTCGAGGGCACCTACAGCGAGGTCTAC
>JAJYAB010000074.1 GCA_021779775.1 Actinomycetes bacterium | reverse complement strand
ACCGCCGGGCTGCTCCGACCGCCGGGCTGCTCCGACCGCCGGGCTGCTCCGACCGCCGGGCTGCTCGAGTCCGCCACGGTTGCCGGCACACGCCTGGGCCCGGCACACGCCTGGGATCAGTCGAGCCGACCCCGGTGCTCGGCCAGCACGTCGGCCAAGGTCGTGTCGAGGTCGTGCTCCGGCTCCCATCCCGTGTCGCGCCAGAGCAGCCCGGCGTCGCCGCGGACTACGGGCACGTCGACCGACCGGACCAGGTCCGGGTCGACGACCAACCGCAGTGAAGCGCCGGCCAGGACCAGCATCCGTTCGGCCACTGCGGCGATGGCCACGTCGCACCCGCTGCACACGTTGTAGACACCACCCGGCCGGCCGCTCACCACGAGGAGCCGGTAGGCCCGCACGACATCACGGACGTAGGTCAGGTCACGTCGAGCCGCCAGGTTGCCGCCCCGCAGGCGGTCGGCGCCGGTCCGGGTCGCATAGACGATCCGGGCAGCGAGCGCAGGCACGACGAACTCCTTACCCTGACCTGGCCCGATATGATTGAACGGCCGGACGCGGATGACCGGCAGGCCGTGCGCCAGGTACGCCTGCACGGCGAAGTACTCGGCGGCCACCTTGCTCGCCGCGTAGGGCGTGACCGGGGCCAGGGGTTGCGCCTCGGTGATGGGCATCATCTCCTCGGGCACCGATCCGTACACCTCGGCCGAGCTGGTCAGCAGCACGACAGGCGGCGGGTCGAGCGACCTCGCTGCCTCGAGCACCGACAGCGTGCCCAAGGTGTTCACCCGCGCCACGGACATCGGATCGACCCACGAACGGCCGACGTGAGCGAGGGCCGCCAGGTGGTAGACGGCCTCGGGGCGGACACCGCGCATCGTGGCCAGCACGGTCGCCGGCTCCGTGACGTCGACCTCGTGGTCGATCGACACCACCTCGTCCCCCATGGAGTGAAGGTGCGCAGCCAGCCAGGTACCGACGAACCCACTTCCGCCGGTGACCAGTGCGCGCACAACGTCGCACCTTACCGGCCCCCCGCCGCCCGGTTTGAACCAGCGGCAGCAGCCGACGCCGCCCACCGGTAGGCCGCCAGGTGACCGGTCGCCGAGGCCGCCCAGGTGTAGCCGGCGGCCACGCCGAACCCCAACTGCCGGCGCTTCGGGGCGGCTGACCCGCCGAGCAGCGCCTCGTCCAGCGCCGCCGCCAGCTCGTCGATGGACCCCGGCGCTGCAGTGATCGCCGCGGCGCCCGCCAGATCTGCCATGACGGTCCCCGACGACGTGACGAGCGGGGTGCCGCAGGCCAGCGCTTCGAGCGCTGGAAGCCCGAACCCCTCCTGCAGCGCCGGGTAGGCCACCACCTCCGCCTGCCGGAGGAGCGCCGGGACCGCGATATCCGGGACGTAGCCGGTACGGAGCACGCGACTTCCATGTCTGGCACCGGCCACCGCACGGGAGACGGCGTCGCCACCCCACCCATCGCCACCGGCCAGGACCAGCTGCACGTCGGCATACGATCCGGCGACCCGATCGAAGGCAGCGACCAGCTGCGGCACCGACTTGCGCGGCTCGAGCGTCCCGAGGAACAGCACGTAGGGCCGGCGGACACCGAGCAGGTCGAGGATCTGCAGGTCGCTGCCCGCCGTCGCTTCCTGCGGGCGGAAACGACCATGGTCGACCCCGTGCGGCACGACGAAGATGCGGGCCGTCGGGTGACAGAGCGCTCGGAGGCGTTCGGCTGTCTCCCGGCTGACGCACACGAGGGCATCGGCCCGGCTGGCCGCCGACCGGATGGCACGGCGGAACACCGGCACCTTGGCCCGCTGGTGCCATTCCGGATGGTCGAAGAACGTCAGGTCGTGGATCGTCACCACCACCGGCACCGGGCTGTGCTCGGGCATGGTGTAGTGGGGAGCGTGGTGCACGTGCACGTCCTGGCGGCCCAGCCGGCGCGGCAGACCGATCTGCTCCCAGGCGAGCCGGAGCGGGCGCCGGTCAGGCGCGGCAGCCAGCACATCCGCCATCGGTCCGACGATCGCCGGCCACCGTCGGGCATCGCTCCGCCGGGCCCACACGGTGAGCACCACGTCCGGGCGCGCACCGAGAGCCCGGAGCAGGTCGACGGTGTAGCGCCCTGCACCGGCGGGCGACGCCGGCACTGCGGTGGCGTCCACCGACAAGCGCATCGGCGGGGCAGTCATCCGAGCGCCTCCCACACCGCCAGGTGCCCTTCGGCGGCCACCTTCCACGTCAGCCCCTTGACCCGTGCCGTGCCCACCTCCACCAGGCGGCGCCGCTCGGGCCCGTCAACAGCCCCGACCACCAGCGCTTCGGCAATGCCAGCCACGTCGCGGGGATCCACCTCGAGCGCCGCTCCCTGGACCGAAGGCAACGCCCTGCTCGACACCACCGGCGCACCAGCCCGCATGGCCTCCACCGGCGGCAACCCGTACCCTTCGGCCAGCGGCACGTAGGCCAGCACCCGAGCGCTGGCGTACAAGGCAGCCAGCACCCCGGGGTCCACACGTCCAACCGCCACGACCCCCTCCGTAGCGGCGAAGCCTCCGCCGGCGGCCCAGCCGACCGGACCGACGACCACGAGCGGCCAGCGCTCCGGCAGCTGGGGCAGAGCGGCACGGTAGGCGGCCACCACGCGCTGCAGGTTCTTGCGAGGCTCGATGGTGCCGACCGACAGCAGGAACGGGCCACCGACTCCGAGCGTGGCAAGCACACGCTCGGCACCACGGTGGTCGGGGGCCGGCAGATGGTCGCATCCTGGCTCGACGATGTGCACGCCGTCGGGAGGCGCCCCGGCCGCCACCAGCTCCTGGGCTACCACGGCCGACGGCACGACGAAGCCCGCCGCTCGGCGCAGGAGACGACGTAGCGCCGCCTCGTGCCAGTGGCGTCCCCGGGGCGGGAACGCGTCGGGCGTGCTTCGCCACAACAGGTCATGCACCGTCCCGACCAGGTGCGCCGCCCGCACCGGCGGGGCAGCCAGCGACACCGCGTGGACCACCCCACCGCGGGCGGGCGCGTGGACCAGCCCGCGATCCCACGCGCGGGTCAGGGCCAGCCCCGGGAGGCGCGACGTGGTCACCGGGAACCCGAACGACTCCAGCGGATCCGGGCCCGCACCAGCACCGCCGGGCCGGCGGCTCGCGTACACGCCGATCGCCGGCAGCGGCCGCTGGCCGTCGAGATCCCTGAGACCGCCGAGGAGCCCGGCGGCGTAGGTGCCGATGCCTCCTGGGACCGCGCGGCGAAGCTGCTCGGGGACGACGAGCACCTGAAGGCTCACCGGTCGGCTGCCGCTTCGGCATAGAGCCTACTCAAGCCGCCGGCACATGCCTCCCAGGTGAACGCCGCCGCCCGCCGGCGACCGGCCGCCACCAGCGAGGCACGGCGGTCGTCATCGTCGAGCGCGCAAGCCAGTGCGTCCGCCAGGGCGTCGGGGTCGCCCGGGGGAACGAGCAGCCCAGCGTCGCCGACCACCTCACCGACCGCCCCGGCGGCTGTCGCCACCACCGGCACCCCTGCCTGCATCGCCTCGAGCGGAGGGAAGCCGAACCCTTCATAGCGCGACGGGTAGGCCAGCACCGCGGCCGATGCCAGGAGCGCACCGAGCTGCTGCTCGGGCACATAGCCGGCTCGGACCACCTGGTGGCGCGCCGGTGATGCAGCGAGCACCTGACGCAGCTGCTCGGAGCCCCATCCGTCGGGGCCAGCCACCACGAGAGCAACGTCAGGCCGGGCGGCAGCCACCTGCTCGAAAGCGGCCACCAGCCCCGGATAGTCCTTACGAGGCTCCACCGTGCCGATAGCCAGCACGATCCTCCGGCATCCGGCTGGCAGGGCGACCGGTGCCCCACCGCTCGAATCATCTGGCGATGGCAACCACAGCCGCGGGATGCCGTGGTGGACGGCCCGTACCCGCTCGGCAGGAGCGCCGAACGCCTCCATCACCTCGCCAGCCACGAAGGCCGACGGCGTGTGCACCCAAGCCCCAGCGGCCACAGCCCGCCGGACCAAACCCGGGAAGGCCAAGCTCGCCGGATCGCACAGCTCCGGGAAGCGGACGGGCGTCAGGTCATGGACGGTCACCACACGGGCCGCCCGCCGGGTGGGCGGCACCACGAAATTGGTCCCGTGCACGACGTCGACCGGCCCGAGGAACCACTCCGCTGGCGGCAGCGAGCCCCGTCCCCATGCAGCATGCAGCGGCCTGGCCGGCATGGCGCGCTGCCGGGCGACCACCCCAGGCGGCAGCAGGCCCGGCAGGCGACGGCGACGGCGCCACGACACGGCGAACGCCGACAACGTGACGGTGCTGACGCCGGCCAATGCCCCGAGGGCGCCCTCCACGAACCGCCCCACCCCCGTCCGCACGCCAAGCAACGCGGTAGCGTCCACCGCCACGGCCAGCTGGGATTGGTGTAGCGGCTCAGCGGGCACCCCGGGAGCCTTGCACACCGAGCTCAGGCTCCCGGCCCGGCCGAGCCGCCCGTTAGCCTGCTCCCCATGATCACTGCGTTGGCCGGGGGGGTGGGCGCCGCCCGCCTGCTGCGGGGCTTGGTCCGGATCGTCCCGCCCGACCAGGTGACCGCCGTGGTCAACACCGGCGACGACATCGAGCTCCACGGCCTCCACATCAGCCCTGACATCGACACCGTCCTCTACACGCTGGCTGGCCTGTCCGACGACGAGCGCGGGTGGGGGCTGTCCGGCGAGTCGTGGGTCGTCATGGACCGTCTGGCGGCCATCGGGGGAGATTCCTGGTTCCGCTTGGGCGACCGTGACCTGGCAACACACCTGCTGCGCACCAGCCGGCTCGCTGCAGGGGCGACGCTGTCCGAAGCGACAGCGGAGCTCGCGTCGGCACTGGGCGTGGTGACCCGGGTCCTTCCCATGGCCGACGACCCGGTGCGTACCAAACTGACCCTGCGCAACGGGCCGGAGGTCGGGTTCCAGGAGTACTTCGTCGGGCGGCGACATGCTGTCGCCGTCTCCTCCCTGCGGTTCGCCGGGGCGGCCGCAGCACGACCAGCCCCCGGCGTGCTCGAGGCGATCGGCGCGGCAACCACCGTGGTGCTGTGCCCGTCGAACCCGCTGCTCTCCATCGGGCCACCGCTCGCCGTCCCGGGGATCGCCGACGCCTTGACCGATCGCCGCGAGACCGTCGTCGCCGTGTCCCCGATCGTCGCCGGGGCTGCCCTGAAGGGCCCGGCCGACCGGTTGCTCGGGGAGCTGGGCCACGAGGTGTCCGCCGTGGGGGTGGCCCGCCTGTATGCCGGCATCGCCGGCACCCTGGTGATCGACGAGGCTGATGCCGCCCTGGCCGGCGGTGTGCGAGCGGCCGGCCTGCGCTGCGTGGTCGCGCCGACGATCATGAGCGACCCCGAGCGCGCTGCCCGTCTGGCACGGACCGTGCTCAGCGCCGCCGGGCATCCCACCTCGGAGGGTTCCCACCTTGCCTGACGGGGTGAGACCTGCCGGACATCCACCTGCGGCAGAGCATTCCGCCGATCCGCCGGCGTTGACGGTGCTGGCAGTGACCGGGATCGGAGCCATCCACCCCGGAGACGACCTGGCGGGCGTGTTGGCCGACGCAGCCCCGCTGGCCGACGGTGACGTCCTGGTCGTCACCCAGAAGGTGGTGTCGAAGGCCGAAGGCCGGCTGGTTCCCCTCGACCACGGCGACACCGTCGGACGCCGGCGACTGGTCGAGTCGCAGTCGGTGCGGGTACTACGCCGGCGGGGTGATCTGCTCATCACCGAGACCCGTCACGGCTTCGTCTGCGCCAACGCCGGTGTGGACCTGTCCAACGTGGACGAGGGCTTCGCCACCCTGCTCCCCGAGGACGCCGACCGCTCGGCAAGGAGGATCCGCGATGTCATCGTCGCCCGCCGCCGCATCGACGTCGCAGTCGTCGTGTCGGACACCTTCGGCCGGACCTGGCGGCGGGGCGTCACCGACGTCGCTATCGGTTGTGCGGGCATCGCAGCCGTCGTCGACCTGCGTGGCACGGCCGACGCGCTCGGTCAGCCGTTGCTCGCCACCGAGGTGTGCGTAGCCGACGAGATCGCCGGAGCGGCGGAGCTGGTGATGGGCAAGGCCACCGGCATCCCGGCGGCCATCGTGCGCGGCGTGCCCTGCCAATGGCTCCGGCGCGGATCGGTGACCGACGAAGTCGTCCGGCCCCCGGCCGAGGATCTGTTCCGCTGACGGTTGCGGTCCGACCCGAGCGCCTAGCCGGTCTGGCGACGTCGCACGTCGTCGAGCACGGCACGCACCCCGTCGGCCAGCTCGGTCCACGACCGCCACCCCAGGTGGATGCCCGCCCGCTCCGGATCGAGGGCGCTGTGCAGCAGCTCGCCTGCCCGAGCTGGGGCATATGTGGGGGAAAGGGACGATCCCGCTGCCCCAGCCATGGCCTGGGCCAGCTCGTTCACCGACACCTGGCGCCCGGTGCCGATGTTCAGCAGCAGGCCCCCGCCCCGGGTGGCTGCCCGGACGAAGGCGTCGACGGCATCGTCTACGAACACGAAGTCACGGGTCTGCTCGCCGCTGCCGAAGATCGTCGGCGGCTCGCCGCGCACCAACCGGTCGGCGAAGATGGCCACGACGCCCGCTTCCCCGTGCGGATCCTGGCGCGGCCCGTAGATGTTGGCCAGGGCGAGCGCGCAGAACTCGACGGCGTGGAGCTCGCGGTAGGCCACGAGATAGTCGACAGCCGCCTTCTTCGACACGCCATAGGGAGACAAGGGGCGGTGCGCTTGCGCCTCGCGGACCGGAAGGTCATCAGGATGGGGCTCGCCGTACAACGTTCCCCCGCTCGCCGCGAACACCACTCGCCTTGTTCCGCCGGCACGGGCGCCCTCGAGGACGCGCAAGGTGCCGACGATGTTCACCTCGGCGTCGAGCACTGGCCGCTCCACCGACACCCGGACATCCGCCTGTGCTGCCAGATGGAACACGACCTGCGGACGCCTGCGGGCGATCAGGTCGACGAGCTCGGTCGACCGGACGTCCATCTGGTGCACCTGGAGGTCGTGGGCGTGGCCCGACCGGGCGTCCGCCAGGTTGGCCAGCGACCCCGACGACAGGTCGTCGACGACGTCGACGGCATACCCCTCGGCCAGCAGCCGGTCGACCAGGTTCGAACCGATGAACCCGGCCCCGCCGGTCACCAGGACCCGCTGCGGTGCTGGCCGGGCGGCCTCGCCGGAGCTCATCTGACCGGGCCTGGAGGCACCCGCTCACCGGCCAACCGCCGGCCGGCCTCGATCTCCTGGCGGTCGCCCACCACGCTCAGGTCACAGATCCGAGCGCGCGCTCCCACCAGGGCGCCCTCGCCGACGACGGACTCGACGATGGTCGCTCCCCGGCCGATCCGGGCGCCTGGCAGCAGCACCGAGTCTTCGATCGTGCAGCCGGCGTCCACGATGCAACGGGCACCCACCACGCTGCGGGTCACGACGGAGCCCGCTGCCAAGCTGGCACCGTCACCCAACAGCGATACCACCAGACGCGCCCCGCCCGTCTCGGCCCGGCCGATCTGCCAGACCCCGTCCGACATAACCCGGGCACCCGGGGCGGGTAGCGAGCCCCGGAGGCCCGAGAGCAGGTCGCGGTTGGCCTGCAGGTAGGCGGACACCGTCCCGGTGTCGAGCCAGTAGGCCCCGCTGCTCAGCGCGAACAGCGATCCGTCGGCCACCATCTCCGGAAACGTCTCGCGCTCCACCGAGACGCGACGCCCGGCGGGTATACGGGCGAGCACCGACGGCTCGATGACGTACATGCCGGCATTGATCTGGTTCGTCGGGGCGTGCCCAGGCGGGGGCTTCTCCACGAACGCTAGGACCCGTCCCGCCCGGTCGGTCGGTACGACACCGTACCGTGACGGGTCCTCGACCGGGGTAAGGGCGATCGTCGCCCCGGCACCGCTCTTGCGATGGAAGGCCACCAGCTCCCCCACGTCCAGGTCGGTCAGCACGTCGCCGTTGACCACGATGGTGGTGGCTTCGGCCAC
>JAJYAB010000073.1 GCA_021779775.1 Actinomycetes bacterium | reverse complement strand
GCTGCAGCGCTGCGCCGGGCAGGTCCTTCGTGTGACCTACCCGGCGAGCCGTCCACGGAGGCTTTCTGCAGGGGAGGAGAGCTTGGCCATCTCGGCTTGCACCAGACGATCGTGCTCCTCGGCATCGTGCCGTGCCCGCTTCGGGCTCCACCGGCCACGCCCCAGCAGGCACAGCGGGAGGAAGGCGACTTCGCCGGCCACGCAGACCCACCACCAGTGCTGCCATTTCGCCGGGTTCTCCTTAATGGCCTTCTGCAGTACGGCGAGCTGGGGCTCCAGACCTGCCAGCTGCTTCAAGGCAGGTGCAGACTTCGACACCGTGGCCAGACCGGAGACTCCCACTTCACGGAGCGCCTGGCCTGCCAGCGTGGGCGGGATGCTCGCCGGGTTCGGGAAGTGCTGCAGCTGCGCGAACAGGGCCGGGTGCGCCTCGTAGATGGCAATGGCCTTCGCGTTCTTCGTCACCAGCGCCTGCGCTTGTTCGGCGGCGGGGGCACTGTTGACGATCGGCGTCACGGAGCTCACGACGATCGGCACCATCAGCGCCGACACCGCCACCACGATGCGGACGACGTAGCCCCATACCGCCAGGCCGGTCCCCACCAGGGCAGGGTTACGGTGCTCGACGGTCTCCGTGAAGGTGGCCATCCACGGCGCGTACGCGAGGGCCAGGAAGGACGCCATGATCGAGCAGATCAGCACCAAGGTGTAGTAGCTGGTGGTGGCTGTGCCGGTCACCACCTCCAGGGCGATCGTGGCGCCGATCGCTCCGACGCCGCCGATGACCATGAACGGCTTGCGGACTCTCAGGCGGTCCGACAGCAGCCCGACGAGGATGAGCACGGCGGCGTCGAACGCCCAGAACCAGGTGTCGATGCCGTTGGCCTGCGTGGTGGACAAGAAGCCGCTGCCGCTCTTGAACGTCGTGGTCAGGAAGATCGGGAAGAACCCGACCGCCGCGTAGTAGACCATCAGGAACAGCGCGATCCCCAGGCTCATGCCGACGACATCCCAGCGGATCATCTGCTTCCACGGCTTTTCGGTGCTCGCCGCCAGGGCACTCATGTCCATGCCGTTGGCGCGGGCTTCGACAAGAGCTCGGTCCCGGATCGACACCATGAGCTGGTCACGGATGCCCGGGCTCAATTCGCGGAGGGTGAAGAGCGCTATGACGAACATGACGAGGCCCGTCGTGCCCGAGATGTAGTACTGGCCCTGCCAGGAATGCCAGGTCGAGAGCGTGTGATTGGCGACGAGGCTGACCACGAGGCTGCCCACCACCGGGCCGAGCGTGAAGAAGCCCATCGCGGTCGCCCGCTTGAGCTGTGGGGTGAAGTCCCGGACAACCGCAGCCAGGCACACCAGAACGGCTCCCTCGAAGAACCCGACGACCCCGGATGCCAGGACGAACGAGAACTTGTTGGGCATGGCCGGGACGACGGCCAGCTGGAAGAGGCCGCACAGCCCGACTCCGGCGACGACGATGTTCGCCCGGCCCACCCGGTCGGCATAGCTCCCGATCAGCGAGGCAAAGGCACCCACGGCGCCGAAGATCACCTGCGCGTACAGGTAGTACTTGAAGGACATCTTGAAGTGGGCGAGGATCAGCGGCGAGACCCCACCGGGAACATACGCCACGTAGGACAGCACGATCGCTGACAAGACCACCACGGTGAGGTACCCGTATCGCTGCCGGGACTCTGGGTAGCGGTCCAGCTGACGTCTCCAGAGGTGGGAGAAGACTGGCGTCGAGCTGCCACCCGAACCACTGGGGTCTATGGACGCGACACCTACCGTCATAGGATCCTCCGAGCTCACCCGGTCAACTGGCGCACCCCACCAGGTGCGCTCAGGATTCACCATCGGTGGTTTCAATGGTGAAATGAAGAAATTTTTCGGAGGGCCTTATCCGGGCTGGAAGAGGCCGCGTGACGTACCGGCGCCAGGAGAACCAGGGTCCGCAGATCCGGGCAGCGATCTGCGCTGTGCCAGGCAGCGCTGTGCCGATGTCAACCCTGTGCCGATGTCAACCCTGTGCCGATGTCAGCGCTGTGCCGATGTCAGCGCTGGGTCGCGCCGTGGATCCAGACAGGTGCGAGAGCCGCCTCGAACACCGCAGCGACGTCGTTGCCGTAGGCGTCGACGATGCTGCTACCCAGCTGCAGCACCGACATCAACAACGACAAGACGATCGCCACGAACCCGTTGCCGATGGTGGTGGCGTCGATGTCCGGGCGGACCATCCCAGCCAACTGCTCGTCACGAAGCCGCTCCGTGCACCCCTTCCGGAACTCCGCCAGCGCCGGGATGTCCAGCACGCGGTCGGTGACGTCGGGCTCCAGGCCGGCCAGCACGCGCCGGGCCAGGGGGTGACACTCCAGGGCCTCCACCAACGTGAAGATCAACGTCTGCCGCCAGTACTGCACGCCGTGGTCGGCGACAAGGCTCGACAGCCCCAGGTGGATCGCCGAGGCGGCATCTTCGTCCAATGCCGCCAGGAACAATGCCTCTTTGTTGGCGAAGTACGCGTAGGCGACGGTACCGCCCACCGAAGCGTCGCGTGCGATGTCGGCAACCGACGTCGAGCGGTAGCCCTCCCGGCCGAACCGCACGATCGCCGCGTCGAGGATCGCCTGTCTGGTCTGGGCGCCCTTCGTCCTCGGAGCCGCCTGGTCGACTGCCTCGTCCACCCCGGGAGACAGTAGCAGAAACTGAGTACTTGAAGAAATCCCCTGAATCATCTAAAGTGGTTTCCGATGATCCAAGCATCGACGAAACAGACGAGGAACGCCGGGCGGAAGGTCCCCACCCGCCGCATCTCCTTCGAAGCCTCGCTCCAGGATCTGCCCAAGCACTTCGCCGCCGACGACGACCTGGTCGCCAGCCATCTGATGGCGGGCTTGTCCGCGGTGTTCCCAGACGGCGAGGACTTCTTCGTCCGGTCCGTTCGCAACTTCCGTGATCAGATCACCGATCCCGAGCTGAAGCGTCAGGTGGCGGGGTTCATCGGACAGGAATCCATGCACGGGCGTGAGCACCGGGGGCTGAACGACCACTTCGGCAAGCTCGGCTATCCGGCCAAGCGCGTCGAGCGGCTCACGAAGCGAGGGTTGGCCATCACCGAGCGCCTGCTGCCCGCCAAGGTGAACCTGGCTGCTACCGCCGCCCTCGAGCACTTCACGGCCACGTTGGCCGAGCTCCTCCTCGCAGACGAGGAAGCTCGGGTCTTGCTCGGTCACGACGAGGTGAAGAGCCTGTTCCTGTGGCATGCCCTCGAAGAGTCCGAGCACAAGGCTGTGGCCTTTGACGTCTTCAGGGCAGTCGGTGGCAGTGAGCGGACCCGGATCTTCACGATGAACGCCATCACGGTGGCGTTCCTGGGCGGCATCGCGCTGGAGGTCGCCACTTCCCTCCTCTTCGATCGCGCGACCTACCGACGCGGCGTGCTGCGCAAGAGCTGGCGCCGGTTCCGCACGTCGCCCTTCATGACCAACGCCGTGTGGCGCGACCTGCGTGACTACAACCGGAGCGACTTCCACCCCGAAGACCGTGACACTGCCATCCTCATCGAACGCTGGCGTGAGGAGCTGTTCGGCCCCGAAGGGGCGCTGAACAGCAAGCTGACGACGGCCGCATCCTGAGCGCAGGATCCATGTCCCGCGCCGGCAGCGAGCATCTCGACGTCCTGATCGTCGGCGCCGGCCTGTCGGGGATCGGGGCTGCCCGGTACCTACAGGAAAAATGCCCGTGGGCCACCTTCGCCGTCTTGGAGTCCCGCGACGCCATCGGCGGAACCTGGGACCTGTTCCGCTACCCAGGCATCCGGTCGGACTCCGACATGTTCACCCTCGGCTACTCGTTCCGCCCGTGGGACGGGGAGAAGACCATCGGCGACGGTGCGTCGATCCTGCGCTACATCGAAGAGACGGCCACCCAGACCGGGGTCGACAAGCACATCCGCTATGGCCATCGGGTCGTGGGAGCCGACTGGTCCAGCACCGAGGCCCAGTGGACCGTCACGGCGCAACGAACCGACACCGGGAGCGCCACCGGCGACGTCGTGAAGCTCACCTGCGATTTCGTCTTCTCGTGCACCGGGTACTACCGCTACGACCACGGCTACCTCCCGGACTTCACCGGGATGGACCGCTTCACCGGCACCATCGTGCACCCCCAGTCATGGCCGGAGGATCTCGACTACGAAGGCAAGCGGGTCGTGGTCATCGGCAGCGGTGCCACCGCCGTGACGCTCGTCCCGTCGCTCGCCCAGACCGCCGGGCACGTCACGATGCTGCAGCGCTCCCCGACGTACATCGCGGCCATACCTGCCAAGGATCCTCTGGCCAGGCTCTTGCGTCGGATCCTGCCCGCCCGTGCGAGTGCGACGGCCATCCGCTGGTACTACGCGCTCGGCACCCAGGCGTTCTTCCAGATCAGCCGGCGGCGCCCAGGACTCGTCAAGCGTGTGCTGCGCAAAGGCGTCGAACGTCAGCTGCCCGACGGCTACGACATCGATACGCACTTCACCCCACGGTACGACCCGTGGGACCAGCGTGTCTGCATCGCCCCCGACGGCGATCTCTTCAAGGCAGTTCGGGCCGGCACCGTGTCGGTCGTGACCGACCACGTCGACACGTTCACCGAGACCGGTATCCTCCTGCGGTCCGGAGCCGAGCTTCCCGCCGACGTGATCGTCGCCGCCACCGGCTTGGAGATCCTGTTCCTGGGCGGCATCCGGCTCAGAGTCGACGGCGACCGAGTCGACGTGGCGAGCAGGCTGGCCTACAAGGGCATGATGCTCGAAGGCGTTCCCAACCTGGCGCTGGCCGTCGGCTACACGAACGCTTCGTGGACGTTGAAGTGCGACCTGACCTGTGACTATGTCTGCCGCCTCCTGAACCACCTGCGCCAAACCGGTCAGCGGCGCTGCATGCCGGTCAACCGGGACCCTTCTATCACCTCGTCTCCCCTCCTCGACTTGAGCGCGGGATACATCCAGCGCTCCGTCGACGAGTTCCCCAAGCAGGGCTCGGCCTTCCCGTGGCAAGTCCACCAGAGCTACCTTCGCGACTACCGTGCCTTGAAGCTCCGCGACGTCCGGGACGACGCCATGGTGTTCTCGTGAGCCGCCGGGTCGGCTTCAGCTGATCTCACGGAGCTCCGGCATCCCCCCAGAGGAGTGATGACCATGAAGGGATTCAACAGCCGCGTGGCGGCTATCACCGGCGCCGGGTCAGGTATCGGCCGGGCCTTGGCCACCCGGCTTGCCCGCTCCGGAGCCGACCTTGCCCTGTCGGACATCGACCCCGACGGGCTCGCCGAGACCCTCGGGCGATGCGAAGGCCTCGGTGTCAAAGTGTCGTCGAGCCACGTCGATGTGGCCGACCGCGAGGCGATGTACTGCTGGGCCGATCAGGTCGTCGCCGAGCACGGCAAGGTCAACCTGATCTTCAACAATGCCGGTGTGGCGTTGGGTGCCACCATCGAGTCGATGTCCTACGAAGACTTCGAATGGCTCATGGGCATCAACTTCTGGGGCGTCGTCTACGGCACCAAGGCATTCCTGCCCCACCTGAAGGCGTCGGGCGAAGGGCACATCGTCAACATGTCCAGCGTGTTCGGACTGATCAGCGTGCCGGCCCAGTCGGCGTACAACGCGGCCAAGTTCGCCGTACGGGGCTTCACCGACGCGCTCCGCATCGAGCTTGAGATGACACCCTGCGGGGTGTCATCCACCACCATCCACCCCGGTGGCATTAAGACGGCGATCGTCCGCAACGCCCGTTTCGACGAGAGCACCGCATCGCTGGCCGGTGACATCGACAAAGCCCAGAAGCGCTTCAACATGATCGCCCTGACAACACCGGAAAAGGCAGCACGCCAGATCTTGGCTGCGGTAGCCAAGAACCGCCGGCGAGCGCTGATCGGGCCGGACGCCAAGGTGATCGACATGTTGGGACGCCTGCCGGCAGGCCTGTACCAGCGGGTGCTCGCCACAGGAGCCGGCCGCCTCCTGTGACCGGCCGCATCCGGATCCGGAGCTGCGGCACCTCGCCGTACGGGGCGGGTCAAGCCCCCTCGTAGTCGAACCCGAGGTCCAGGGCGCTCACCACGGCCCTGAAGATCACGCCGGCGTCACCCAAGAGCCGCCCGGCTGTACCTCCCCGGTCGACCAGAGCAACTGCCAGCACGACCTCACCGCCGGCGTCGCGCACCGCATTGACCGCTTCGAGCAGCGACGTGCCCCGGGTGACGGTGTCCTCGGTGACGACCACCTGGTCGCCAGGGTCGAGGGCCCCGGAGATCCTGCCACCGCGCCCATGGTCCTTCGCCACTCTGCGGACGCTGAAGGCCTTCAGTCGACGTCCCCGGGTGGCCGCCACCCCGGCGGTGACGAACGCCACCGGATCGGCCCCCATGGTGAGGCCGCCGATAGCCGTCGCCACATCAGGGACCATGCTGAGCACGGCTTCGGCCACCAGCAGCATGCCGTCCGGGCGGCACACCGTCTGCTTGGAGTCGACGAACCAGCTCGACCGGCGGCCGGACTTCAACACGAAGTCCCCCGTCTTCACGGAATGCTCGAGCAGATGCCGGCAAAGGTCTCGTGTCGCCGGACCTCCAGGCCCGGCGATCCCCGGCACCACGGGCTCGGGGCTGGAACCCGCACCCTGCGCCAGACCGACGTCCGGCCGGGATGTCACGGGCGGTCCGCCCAACGGACCATTCCGGAGCCAGTCGTCACTTGGCCGACGATGGCCGCCGAGGCATACCCGGCGTCACCCAAGGCACCGATGACCGCGTCGACTGCCCGGGGATCCACGGTCAGCACCATGCCCAGCCCGAGGTTGAACACCCGGGTCATCTCCGCGTCGTCGACGTCGCCCAGACGTTGGATCTCAGCGAAGACCCGGGGAAGCTCCCACGTCGAGCGGTCGACCACCCCGTCGCAGCCAGCAGGCATCACCCGCCGAAGGTTGCCGGCGATCCCACCTCCGGTGATGTGTGCCACCGCATGGACACCCCCCGCTGCGGCGGCCACGGCAGCCAGCACACCGGGTGCATAGATGACCGACGGCCGCAGCAATTCGTCGGCCATGCTGTGGTCGGCGCCGTCCCATGCAGGGTCGTCGAACGCCCGACCAGCCCGTTCGAGAAGCACATGGCGCGCCAAGGTGTACCCGTTGGAGCGCAGTCCCGGGGACGCCAGCCCGACGAGCACATCGCCCGGAGCCACCCGGTCGGCGCCCAGCATGGCCTGGCGCTCGACAACACCGACAGCGAAGCCGGCGAGGTCGAAGTCACCAGCCGGCATCAGCCCGGGATGCTCGGCCATCTCCCCCCCGAGCAGCGCACACCCGGCGGTACGGCAGCCGGCGGCCACCCCGGAGACGAGCTGCTCCATCTGCTCGGGGTCGAGGCGACCCGTGGACACGTAGTCGAGGAGGAACAGCGGCTCCGCTCCGACGCACACCAGGTCGTCCACCACCATGGCCACCAGATCGATGCCGACGGTATCGTACCGGCGGGCTGCCCGGGCAACGGCGACCTTGGTCCCCACGCCGTCGGTCGAGGCGACCAGCACCGGCTCGGTGTACCGGGTCGGGTCGAAGGCGAAGCAGCCACCGAACCCGCCGATCCCCCCGACGACCTCGGGGCGGCCGGCAGAGGCCACGTGCTTCCTGATCCGGTCCACAGCGGCGTCTCCTGCGGTGATGTCGACACCGGCTGCCGCGTAGGTTGCCGGGCTCGACGGAGCCCCGGTGCGCGAAGGCACGTCAGCGGGCCACGGAGGCCGGCTGACGCTCGCCGGACGTGGTGAGCCGAACGGGGACCGGCACGGGATAGTTACCACTCAGGCAAGCGGAGCAGAAGCCAGCACCGGGAGTGTCGATGGCTGCCACCAGATTGTCGAGCGTCAGGTACTCGATCGAGTCGACACCGAGGTAGAGCGGGATCTCCTCGAGCGACAGCCGTGAAGCAAGGCGCTCGCTGCGGTCGGGGGTGTCGATGCCGTAGTAGCAAGGCCAGGTGAACGGAGGCGACGATATCCGCATGTGGATCTCTGCAGCTCCGGC
>JAJYAB010000072.1 GCA_021779775.1 Actinomycetes bacterium | reverse complement strand
GGGCCGAGGCCCGGCTCGAGTTCTCGCAGCGGGCGGCGGCCATCGCCGCCCACCTGGCGGCCCGCGGCGCCACCGGGCGGGCGGCGGCGGACGTGGCAGCGTTGGCTACGCGCCCACCGAAGGACCCGGGCCTGTCGGCCGACGACCTCCGGGCGGGCTGGAGGCGCCGGGCGGCGCTGGTAGGCCTGGGCCCGACACGTCTGGCCTCGGTGGTGGGACGCGTCACCGAGCACGAACGCGCGGACATGCACGATGACCGAGATGTCCAACCGGAGGAGGTCGTCCGGCGGGGAAGATCGGCGATCGCCCGGCGCGACGTCGTCCGAGCCCTCGGCAGCCGCACCGTCTCCGGCCGGACGGTGACCGACGTGGAGGATGCGGCGGAGCGGCTCCTGACGACTTGGGGGCTGGAGCCCGGGTCGTGGGGTGGACCAGGGGTGGCCGAGTCGCGCTTCTCCCTCGACGACCTCGGGCACATGCACGCGGTCGATGGTCGCCAGCGGTCGGCACGGGCGGAGCCGGCGCATCTGGCGCATGTCCTGGCCCAGCGAGGGATGGCCCAGCGAGGTCCACGCCCGGGTTTCGAGCAGGCGCCCGAGCTGGGCTATGGGCTGGGCTATGGGCTGGGTATGGGCTGAGCTGCGTGTAGCCAGAGCCGTGCTCCGCCCGGTCTCGTCCTCGAGGAGACCCGCGCCTATATGAGATTTACAACACTATACGAATAGTGTATAACTACGTGAAACTAGTGTAAACCGGTACGTGTACACCTGTTGGGTGCGCATCGCCCGGCCCGAGAGGACGGTTCTCCGTGAGCAACCTGCAGCTGGAGTACACCCGTGACGAGATTCTGGCGACCGACCGCATCGACGAGCCGCTGGTGCTCGCTGGGGTGCGCTGCCACGGCGGCTACCTCGACGGCCGGTACGTGAACCCCCGCACCCGGTTCCGCAAGCCGGCGATCGAGGCGTGGCGACAGCACCACACCGAGACATTCGGCACTGACATCCTGCACGCGCCGCTCGACACGTGGCCGGGCAGCTACCCGAACGTCGCCCAGACCAAGTTCCTGCTGCGCGAGGGCATCCGCGAGCCGGTGATCGCCAACCTCACACGGATCGGCACCGTGGAGGGTTTCGGGGCGATGCTCGGGATGATGGCCGTGCCGGACATGCAGCGGTTCTTCGTCGAGGACATCCGGGGCACCGCGCTCGACCATCTGGAGAAGGGTTTGCTCGAGGCCCACGGGCGCGACGAGGGCGGCTGGGCCGAGGAGGCTGGCCACCAGCACATGTGGTACGTGGTGCGCGACCTGGCCTTCGAGAGCCCGCCGGTCGAGGACCAGACCAGCCTCATGATGGAGCGGCTCGGGGGGACCGGGGGCAGCAGTGCCGACGCTGACGCCCGCCGGGAGCGTTTCCTCGCCGACCGCATGTTCGACGATCTCGACGCGTCCCTGGAGATGCTGCTCGCCATGAGCGCCCGGGTGCTGTTCATCGAGTGCAAGGCGTTCCACGTGTTCCGCTGGGCGCAGGAGGTGCTCTCCGATGCCGACCTGGTGGCCGGCGAGGGCAAGCCGGCCGAGCTGGTCGGGTGCATCCTCTCCGACGAGCGCCCTCATGTGGGCTACGCCGAGATCGCCCTCACCGAGGCCCGCGACCGTACCTTCGTCGGGTTGTCCGGCAAGCGATACCCCGGCTCCGACGTCGTCGGAGCGCTGTGGGACCGGGGTCTCGCGACTTCCCTCGGGGTTCTGGAGGACCAGAACCGGGCGTTCGTGCTGTCGGAGATCGAGCGCGCGTTGGCCAAGCACCCCCGCCGCGGCGCCATCCTCGAAGAGTTCCACAGCCTGGGCGACCAGCGCCCCGGCTCCGGCACCACCGAGACCCCGCCCGGCGTGCCGGTCGGGTACTGACCCGTCCGACGTGCCGCTCTCCGGCCCGTCCCCGATCGCCCATCGACCTTGGAGGGAACCCGTGAAGCCCAGAGCATGCAGCGTCGTGGCGCCATGAGCACAGCGCAGACGAGCACAGCGCAGACGAGCACAGCGCAGACGAGCACAGCGCAGAAATCCACCGTGGCGGGTTCCGCGACCGATCCGGTCGGTAGCGAGGCGCTGCGGGCCAGGTACCGATCCGAGCGCGACAAGCGCCTGCGCGAAGACGGCAACGACCAGTACATCGAGCCGACCGGCCGGTTCGCCCACTTCCTCGGCGACCCCTACGTGGAGCGCTTCGAGCGTGCGCCGCTCTTCGACGAGGTGACGGTGGCGGTCATCGGCGGAGGCTTCGCCGGTCTGGTCACCGGGGCCCGCCTGAAGCAGGCCGGTGTCGACGACATCCGGATCATCGAGGGGGGCGGCGACGTCGGCGGTGTCTGGTACTGGAACCGCTACCCGGGCGCCATGTGCGACACCGCGGCGATGGTCTACCTGCCGCTGCTCGAGGAGACCGGGCACATGCCGACCCAGAAGTACGTCTTCGCGCCGGAGATCTTCGGGCACGCCCGGCGCATCGCGACTCGGTTCGGGCTCTACGACAACGCCCTCTTCTCGACCGGGGTCACGAGCCTCGAGTGGGAGGAGGTGTCGTCGCGGTGGATCATCCGGACCGATCGTGGCGACGAGATCCGGGCGAGGTTCGTCACCATGGGGACCGGGCCGTTGCACCGGCCGAAGCTTCCGGGCATCCCCGGCATCGAGAGCTTCGGCGGGCACTGCTTCCACACGAGCCGCTGGGACTACGCCTACACCGGCGGCGATGCCTCCGGCGCCCCCCTCGAGCACCTGGCCGACAAGCGGGTCGGGATCATCGGTACCGGGGCGACGGCGGTGCAGTGCATCCCACACCTCGCTCGCGACGCCCAGGATCTCTACGTGTTCCAGCGCACGCCGTCGGCGATCGACGTGCGCGACAACCACCCGATCGATCCCGCAGAGTCCGCCGCCCTCGAGCCGGGGTGGCAGCAGGAGTGGTACACCAACTTCGCGACCCTCCAGACCGGTGGCTTCGCCGACGAGGACCTGGTCAAGGACGGCTGGACCGATCTCGCCAAGCGGATCCGAGACCGCGTGATGGCCAAGCTGGGCGAGCCGGGCGCGCAGCTCACTCCCGAGACGATCCAGAGCGCCTTCTTGGACAGCGACGACGAGAAGATGAACGAGATCCGAGCCCGGGTCGACGCCATCGTCGAGGACCCGGCGACGGCCGAGGCGCTCAAGCCATGGTACCGCCAGCTCTGCAAGCGGCCCTGCTTCCACGACGAGTACCTGCAGGCGTACAACGCGCCGGCGGCACACCTCGTCGACACCGACGGCAGAGGCGTCGAGCGGATCGACGAGACCGGGGTGTGGGCCAACGGGGTCCACTACGAGCTCGACTGCCTGATCTTCGCGTCGGGGTTCGAGGTCGGCACCGACTACGCCCGCCGGTCCGGGTTCGAGACGACCGGTCGCGACGGCGTCACGCTCTCGGAGCGCTGGGCCGGCGGCATGCGGAGCCTCCACGGCATCCACGTCCATGGTTTTCCCAACGCGTTCATCGTGGGTTTTGCCCAGGGCGGGAACCTCGTCTCGAACATCACCCACAACCTGGTCGAGGCGGGAACGACGATCGCCGCGATCGTCGCCCACACGATCGAGGTCGGTGCCGACCAGGTCGAGACGACCGAGGATGCCGAGCAGGCATGGGTGGAGATGCTCGACAACACGGGTGGGGGGATCCTCGGCAGCGTCTTCGGGAACCTCCTCGTCGAGTGCACGCCCGGCTACTACAACAACGAGGGCAAACCTCTGGAGCGAGGTGAGCGGTTCATCGCGGCGGGCGGCTACCCCGGGGGGCCGGTGGCCTACTTCGACTACATCGACGGGTGGCGCCGCTCCGGCGACTTCAAGGGGCTCGAGCTCCGGACCAACAGCTCGGACATCATGTCGGTCACCGACAGATGAGACCGCGCGGTCGACCGGTGCCTGCATCGCAGGGCAGCCGGCGGCTCGCCGGGTCCATCCCGGTCGGCTACGGAACGGGCCAATCCCGGCCGGCCACGGAACCGGCCGATGCCCGGGCCCCCACCCCGAGCTACCCGCCACACGTTCACCGGGACGGGACACGTTCACCGGGACGGGAACAGTGACGATGACACGATGACCGTGCTGGCGCTTACGGGCTGCGCGATCTTCGCCGGACTGGTCGGCGCCGGGCTTGCCGGTGTGACGATCACCGTCTTCCTCCACCGAGGGCTGACCCACGGCGCCTACCGGGTCTCCCGGCCGATCTACGACGTTGGGCGGCTGATGACCTTCCTGACGGTCTTCATGCGCCACTGGGAATGGCGACTCGTTCACCGCAAGCATCACCTCTACAGCGACCTGTGGATCGACGACGTCCGCCACGATCCTCATTCGCCCATCCTCATCAGCGAACGACAGGGCATCGACGGCTTCCGGCGCGTCGCGTGGCACATGGCAGCGATCTTCCACGCGGCGGCCAGGAGCCGCGATATCCGAGACGGGACCTACGAACTTGCCGGTGACCGGGCGCTGGACTGGTTTGACCGGTACGGGTTCAACCGGCCGGTGGTGGGCGCGATGCTCACCGGCACCGCCTATGCAACGGCGTTTGCCCTCGGCGCTCCCGATTTGCTCGGACTAGGCCGCACGCCAGGCTCTGAGCTGCTCTGCGTTGCCGGCGGCCTTCTGGCGCTGGGTGTCCACGTCACGGTCATGCTGCGCTTCGGTGGGGCGATCAACTCCGATTGCCACCGCGGTGAAGAGTTCGTCGAGGGCGCAGGCTACGCGAAGAACGTCGGGCTGCTCTCCTTTCTGATCTTTGGCGAAGGTGAGCACCTCACCCACCATCTCCATCCGGAGCTCGCGCAGATCAGCGCGAGATGGGATCTCGGCTGGCGGGTCATCACTGTGCTGCGTCGGCTCAGACTGACGGAAGTGGCAGTCGAGCGCGGTTAAGTCCGGCCGTGCTCGCCGCCTCGGGACGCTTAGGTGGAGATCGGGTTCCCCGCTGAGCTCAGGTCCGACCGGATCGGCCCGGCGTCGCCGTAGCCCTGGCGGATGCCCTGGCCGGCCCGCCGGGTCAGCTGCTCGGGCTCGTAGAGCATCCAGTACGCGTTGCGGGCATGCTTGCGGGCCCGATCGACGCACACCGCGGCCAGGCGCTCGGGGTCTTCCTCCTCGTTCTCGTGGACGAACACCTCCAGCACATGGGTGTTGGTGAGCAGCTGCGCCAGCAGCAAGCCCTGCGAAGCTTCGTGTGCGCACACCTGGTCGACAGCCGCCCTGCCCGGCATGCCCAGGGCGACCACGATCCGGCAGCGCTCCTCCTCGATCAGCTTCTTACAGGCGACCCCCAGGTCCTTGAACCCGGGAACGGTCCGGCGCACCACCGTGAAGCGCTCACCGAAGCCCGTGCAGGTCCCGAGCTCGTCGATGGCCTCGGCGCCCATGTCGTAGCGGGCGAACATCGTGTCGACCACGCCGATCCTGTCCATCCGGTGAGTCTATGGCGGTTGGACGCTGCCGCTCCGTTGGTCAAGAATCCGATGGTGGCCGCCGACCCTGCTCCGCATCGGCCTGCAGATGCTGCACGCTGGGTAGCCCGCGACGCCGAGGTCGTATGGCACGGGTTCACCCAGATGGCCGCCTATGCCGACAACGCCCCGATCATCGTCGATCGAGGGGAAGGGCGCGAGCTCATCGACGTGGACGGCCGGCGGTACTTCGACGGCATCTCGTCGCTTTGGGTCACCACGCTGGGCCACCGGGTGCCCGAGCTCGACGAGGCCCTCCGGCGCCAGATCGACCGGATCGCCCACAGCACCATGCTGGGGAACGGCAACCGGATCGTGATCGAGCTGGCCGAGGCACTGGCAGCCGTCGTCCCGGTGGACAGTCCCCACCTGCTGTTCGCCTCGGACGGGGCGGCGGCCGTCGAGCAGGCGTTGAAGATGGCGTTCCAGTTCTGGGCCAACCAAGGCGTGGCCGAGCGCCAGACTTACCTGACGTTGGGCGCGGCGTACCATGGCGACTCGGTCGGCACGCTGTCGCTTGGCGACGGGGGGTTCGGCACCGACGTCTTCGCTCCCCTGCGCTTCTCTGTCGTCCGGACGCCGGGCTACGACGATCCGGCATGGGCGGACAAGGCGGTCGGCGTCCTGCGTGCCGATGGCGGCAGCTTCGCCGCGCTGGTGCTGGAACCGCTCGTGCAAGGAGCGGCCGGCATGTTGGTCGCCGATCCGGCCGATGTCCGGCGAGTCGTCGACCAGGCCCGCCGTGCCGGCACGCTGGTGGTGGCCGACGAGGTGGCGACCGGGTTCGGCCGTACGGGCAAGCTGTTCGCCAGCGACTGGTGCGCCATGCGCCCCGACATCTTGTGCCTGGGCAAGGGCATCACCGGCGGCTACCTGCCCATGTCGGTGACGGTGGCCTGCCGGCGGGTGTTCGACGCCTTCCTCGGCGATGACCTGGGCGCGCAGACGTTCTCGCACGGCCACTCCTACGGCGGGAACGCATTGGGGGCGGCTGTCGCGCTCGAGCACCTCCGGCTGCTGCAGACCGGCGCCGTGCTCGACAACGTGACGGCCCGGGCCGGCCAGCTGGCGAGCCTGCTGTCCGAGCAGGTGGCGGGCCACCCGGCGGTGGCCGCGGTCCGCCAGCACGGCCTGATGATCGGCGTCGAGCTGGCGCCACCGCGTGCAGGGTTGTACTGGGGCCGGCAGGTCTGTGCCGGCACCGTCCGACGGGGAGTCCTCTTGCGGCCGCTCGGGGACGTGGTCGTGCTGATGCCGCCGCTGACCACGACGGCAGGCGAAGCGCGACGGCTGGTCGCCGTACTTCGAGCGGCGCTCGACGACCTGACCGGCGGGGATGCCAGCCACGGGCAACCGGTGGGCGATGGCCGCTGACGACCTGATCGGCGGGTGGCCAGAGCGTGCCGGATGGTCAGAGCGTGCCGGATGGTCGGAGCGTGCCGGATGGTCAGAGCGTGTGGCCGCCCGCTGCCGGCAGGTGGAGTCCGAAGGCCGGTGGCGATCCCCACGGGCATTCGGTGCCGACGAAGCCGGGGGGACCGCCGGCCGCCTGGAGCCGCATGCCCGGCGGGTGGTGGCCTTCGCTTCCAACGACTACCTGGGGCTGAGCCGGCACCCTGCCGTCGTCGACGCCGCGCACGAGGCGCTCGGTCGATGGGGAGCGGGGGCCGGTGCTTCGCGGCTCGTCACCGGCTCGCGCCCGGTCCACCACCAGCTGGAGCTTGCCTTGGCCGACTGGAAGGGCTGCGAACGAGCAGTGCTCTTCCCGACGGGGTTCGCCGCCAATCTCGGTGTGCTCGCCACCTTTGGAGACAGCGACGTGCTGATCTGCTCCGACGAGCGCAATCACGCGTCCGTCGTCGACGGGGCACGCCTGGCGCGGGCCAAGGTCGCCGTCTACCGCCACTGCGACGTCGACCATGTCGATCGCCTACTGGCATCGCACCAGGGGCTGGCCATCGTCGTCACCGACGCCGTGTTCTCGATGGACGGCGACGAGGCACCGCTCGCCGCGCTGGCCGATTCGTGCCGGCGTCACCGTTCCCTGCTGGTGCTCGACGAAGCCCATGCCGTCCTCTCGGCTGATGCCACCCCCATGCTCCACGACGTGGACGCCATCCGGGTCGGGACCTTGTCGAAGGTGCTCGGTTCCCTGGGCGGCTTCGCCGCGACGACGGGGCCCTTCGCCGACCTGCTCGTCAACCGCGCCCGCTCGTACATCTTCACCACGGCACCCACGCCAGCCGACACAGCGGCGGCACTCGCCGCGGTCGGCATCCTGCGCTCGGAAGAAGGGGAGCAGCTCCGGCGTCGATTGGAGGACCATGTGGAGCGGGTGGCCCCCGGGCACCAGAGCCCCATCGTGCCGGTCGTGCTCGGATCGGAGCAGGCTGCCTTGGCGGCGTCCGCCGCGCTCCTCGACGAGGGTCTCTGGGTGCCGGCGATCCGGCCCCCGACCGTGCCGCCGGGCACGGCCCGGCTCCGGGTGACCCTCTCAGCCGCCCACGGTGACGAGGATGTCGACCGCCTGGTGTCCGCCCTGCGCCGCTTGGGAACGCCGGCGGTCGGGGGCACCGGACGGT
>JAJYAB010000071.1 GCA_021779775.1 Actinomycetes bacterium | reverse complement strand
TCCTGGTCCACGGTGGACAGTCCGCTCGACCCGAATAGAGCCCAACATTCGGCTCCTCGCCAGCAGGTAGAGCAGGCGGACATCGCGCTCGATGCGGGACCGGAGATGCGGCCGACGAACCGTGACGTCCACGCGGGTGCCGTCAAGGTTCGTCGGGCGCATGACTGAACGGATCTGCTCAGCTCCCGCCGAATCAGCGAAGGGCGCGGGATGAGGCCTGCTGCATGCCGCAGTCGAGCTGGCCAGTCGGTTCGAGCGAAGTGTCGATCTGCTCGCTCGCCCAGCGAGTAACGAACGAGAAGCGGTCACCGCGCACGACGCTGTGTCGCCACTCGATCGGGGTTGCGTCCCGGAAGCCCACCCGCTCGATGGCGAACGCCGGTTCCCGGGTGCCGATGCGGAGCAGCTCACGCTGCTTACGGTCCGGCAGGACAGGCCGGACACGCTCCCAACCGCTGGTGAGCCGGATGCCGCATTGTGTCGCCAGTTGCTCGTAGAGGGCGGTGTGGGCGAAATTCACGTCCAGCAACGCCCCGGTGTCGCTGAGCGGAAGCCACGAGCAGTCGAGCGCGATCGGCTCGCCGTCGGCGAGGCGTAGACGCTCCAGGTAGACCAAGGAGGCTCCGGGGCAGCCGAGCATGTCGGCGGCCTTGTCGTCGTGACGTTCCTCGAGGTAGCGCACGATGCTCTCCTGGACGATGCCAAGAGCCTCGAGCGACCGGAACAGGCTGTAGAGCGTGCCGACCGGCTGGTCGATGCGTGCACCGGTGACAAACGAGCCCCGACCGCGTCGGCGTTCGAGCACCCCTTCGCCTTGGAGGCGCCGTAGAGCTTCACGAACCGTCTGGCGGCTGACCCCGTACTGGGC
The DNA here is from genome assembly GCA_021779775.1 of Actinomycetes bacterium. Lineage (GTDB taxonomy): Bacteria > Actinomycetota > Acidimicrobiia > Acidimicrobiales > UBA8190 > JAJYAB01. The sequence continues at coordinate 7,284 of JAJYAB010000071.1, read as the reverse complement.
GACGAGCTCGACGTCACCTGGGAAACGGTCGGTGAACTCGCCCGCGGCGATCCGTGCCCGCAGATCCTCGAGCACCTGCCCCCACAGAGGCAACGACCCGCTCGCCCTGATAACCACGTCTTCAGTATGGGCCCAAGAGGCGACTCGCGTCACTCAAACCCTTGACGACCCGTCCCGTCAATCCTAAAATGTCCGTACATAGTGACGATCTGGAGTCGCTCACTCGATGCCGCCGGGGGCCGCCGGGGGCCACTGCGAACAACTGCCAAGGGACCCCGGTGCATATCCCGGGTCCGGTACGGGAAGAACCTGTGATGGCCAGATGCTGGACGGCCAGATGCTGGACGGCCAGATGCTGGACGGGGAGTGTGCTGATGCCGAAGATCGTGACCATCGAGACTCCTGGGCTCGGTGACCGGAGCTACCTCGCCCACGACGGCGAGGTTGGCGTCGTGGTGGACCCTCAGCGTGACATCGACCGGGTGCTCGCCGTCGCCGACAGCGAGAAGGTCCAGATCACGCATGTCTTCGAGACCCACATCCACAACGACTACGTGACGGGCGGTTTGGCGCTCGCAGCGGCCACCGGCGCTGCCTACGTCGTGGCCGCAGACGACGACGTGGCGTTCGAGCGGGTAGCCGCCCGTGACGGGAGCCACTTCGAGACCGGGCATCTCCAGATCGTCGCGATCGCGACGCCTGGTCACACCCCGCACCACCTCTCGTACCGCCTCAACGAGGACGGCGGTAAGGCGGTGGCGGTGTTCACCGGCGGGTCCATGCTCTTCGGGGCGGTCGGCCGGACCGATCTGATCGGCGCGGAGCGGACCGACGAGCTGACCCGTGCCCAGTACCACTCGGTGCGACGCCTGGCCGCCGAGCTCCCCGCTGGGGCCGAGGTGCATCCGACCCATGGGTTCGGCAGCTTCTGCTCTGCGACAGCGACCACGGGCGACGCGTCCACGATCGGCCAGGAGCGCGTCACCAACATCGCCATGACGACCACCGACGAGGACGCCTTCGTCGAAGAGCTCATCGCCGGGCTCAGCGCGTACCCCCGGTACTACGCCCACATGGGCGCTACCAACCGCAACGGGCCCGGCGCACCCGACCTCGGTCCGCCTCGCGCCGTGGACCCGGCCGAGCTGCGGCGGCGGGTCGACGCCGGCGAGTGGGTGGTCGACCTGCGGCAGCGGCGGGCATTCGCCCGCCACCACGTGTCGGGAACGATCTCGGTGGAGCTGGGCGACCCGTTCGCCACGTTCCTCGGCTGGACGATCCCGTGGGGCATGCCGCTCACCCTGATCGGCGACACCCTGACCGACGTGGCAGCAGCGCAGCGCCAGCTGGTCCGGATCGGCATCGACCATCTCGCGGGTGCCGCCAGCGGCACCGTCGACGACTTGGCTGCCGGGAGGACGTCAGGTTACGAGGTGGCCTCGTTCGAGGAACTGGGTGTCGTCCTCGGGCATGACGGCGTGGTGACCCTCGACGTCCGGCGCCCCGACGAGTGGGACGCCGGCCATCTGGCCGGCGCTGTGCACATCCCGTTCTGGGAGCTCGAGAGCCGCCTCGACGAAGTACCCGCCGGCGAGGTCTGGGTCCACTGTGCCAGCGGGTTCCGGGCATCGATCTCGGCGTCGATCCTCGACCGGGCGGGCCGCAGGACGGTGCTCGTCGACGAGAGCTGGGAGCGGGCCGACGAGCTCGCCCTGCCCATGGGCGGATGACGGCACCGATCACGGTCCCCACCCGTCCGGCGACACCGTCCGAGGCGCCGGGACACCCGGCCCGGTGGATCAAGGTCCTGGACCAAACCCGCTGCATCGGCTGTCACGCCTGCACCACGGCGTGCAAGAGCGAGAACGACGTGCCGGTCGGGGTCACCCGCACGTACGTGAAGTCGGTAGATGTGGGCGTCTTCCCGCAGGTTCGCCGGTCGTTCCAGGTGACCCGGTGCAACCAGTGCGACGAGGCGCCGTGTGTGGCGGCATGCCCGACGGAAGCCATGTACCGCCGGCCTGACGGGATCGTCGACTTCGACAAGTCGATCTGCATCGGCTGCAAGGCGTGCATAGCGGCGTGCCCGTACGACGCCATCTTCATCAACCCCGCAGACCATTCGGCGGAGAAGTGCAACTTCTGCGCCCATCGCCTCGAGATCGGCCTCGAGCCGGCGTGTGTGTCGGTGTGCCCGACCGAGGCCATCCTCGTCGGCGACCTGAACGACCCGACTACCGAGGTAGCCCGGATCGTGCAGCGCGAAGCCGTCACCGTGCGCCGCCCGGAGAAGGAGACCAAACCGGGGCTGTTCTACAAAGGAGCCCACCAGGCGACGCTCGATCCCCTGGCGGCGCGTCGGCCCGACGGGGATCTCTTCGCCTGGGCCACCCAAGGTAGCGGCGGCCCCCAGCGCATCTCGTCGGGCCATCCCGGCCGGCAGAATTCGTCGGCCGCAGCCCTGCTGTCGTACGACATTCCTCACCACGTCCCGTGGGGGTGGCGGGTCAGTCTGTACACCTGGACCAAGGGACTGGCCACCGGCGGTTTCCTGGTCCCGGTGATCCTGGTCCTCGCCGGGCGGATGGGCTGGAACGAACCGACGGCCCGGTGGGTCGCGCCACTCGTGGCATTGGGGTTCCTGGCCGTCACCGGGGCGCTGTTGATCTGGGACCTCCAGCACCCGTTCCGCTTCTACCTCATCTTCACCCGTCACCACTGGAAGAGCTGGCTGGTGAGAGGCTCGTTCATCATCGGCGGTTACGGCGGCGCAGTGACGCTGTACCTGCTGGGCTCGCTGGTCGACTCGGTCGTGACCAGGCAGGTGCTGACCGTTCTTGCCGTCCCCCTTGCGCTCGGTACCGCCTGTTACACCGCGTACCTCTTCGCTCAGGCCAAGGGCCGAGACCTGTGGCAGAGCCCCCTGCTGCCTCCGCACCTCGCCGTCCAGGCCGTCCTCGCCGGAGCCGCGGCGGTCCTGCCGCTCGCCCGATGGTTGTCATCCGAACGTGGCGTCGTCGGCGTCGAGGTCCTGCTCTGCGCGGCGGCCGTCGCCCACCTGCTGCTCGTCGGGGGGGAGGTCACGCTCACCCACCCAACGGCCCATGCCCATCTGGCCGCCGGGGAGATGACCCGTGGTCGTTTCGCCCGCTTCTTCTGGCCCGGCCTGCTGCTGGTCGCCGTGGCCGCCGCCGCGCCGTGGATCGGTGTGGTCGCAACCCCGTTCGCGCTCGTCGGGCTGCTGGCCCACGAGCATGCCTACGTGCAGGCCGGCCAGTCCGTCCCGCTCGCCTGAGGAGATGCCCATGCCGAGCTCGCCGCGACATCCCGGCGGTGTCGACACAGACGTCGATCTGGTTGCACTGGGGGAACGGGTCTCCGCTGCCCGGGCCGACGTGGAGGCACGCGGCGAGACGTTCTACCCGGGCGCCAGCCGCGTCCATCTGGCCGCCTTCCCACCGAAGCAACGTTGGGACGACTGGGTGGACCTGGACTCCTGGGCATGGCCGAAGCGGGTCGAGCACCACTCCATGCTGGTCCCGACGACGTGCTTCAACTGCGAATCCGCGTGCGGCCTGCTCGCCTACGTGGACCGCGAGACCCTGCAGGTCCGAAAGTTCGAGGGCAACCCCGAGCACCCCGGTTCACGGGGCCGCAACTGTGCCAAGGGGCCGTCGACGATCAACCAGGTCACCGACCCCGACCGGATTCTCTACCCCCTCAAGCGTGCCGGCGCGAGGGGAGAGGGGCGCTGGGAGCGGGTGAGCTGGGACGAGGCACTCGACGCCATCGCCGCCCGCCTGCGGGCCGCCATCGTCGAGGGGCGCCAGAACGAGATCATGATCCATCTCGGCCGGCCAGGCGAGGACGGCTTCACCGAACGGATCCTCGCCAGCTGGGGTGTCGACGGGCACAACTCGCACACGAATGTCTGCTCGTCCGGCGGCCGGACGGGGTTCCAGTTCTGGACCGGGATCGACCGTCCCAGCCCGGACCACGCCAACGCCAAGGTCATCTACCTCATCTCCTCACACCTCGAAACCGGCCACTACTTCAACCCACACGCCCAGCGCATCACCGAGGCCCGAGCCAACGGTGCCAAGGTGATCGTCCTCGACACGCGTCTGTCCAACACCGCCACCCATGCCGACTACTGGCTGTCACCACAGCCGGGCAGCGAGGCAGCGATCAACTTGGCCGTCGCCCGCCACGTCATCGCGACCGGACGCCACGATCGCGACTTCATCCGCCGGTGGTGGAACTGGGAGGAGTACCTGGCGGCATGCCGCCCGGACCTCCCCGCCACCTTCGAGTCGTTCGACGCCGCCCTCGGCGAGCTCTACGACAGCTACACCTTCGACTTCGCCGCCACTGAATCCGGCATCGACGCCGGCACCCTGGCCGAGATGGCCGAGGTCGTCGCCGGAGCCGGCACCCGGTTCTCCTGCCACAGCTGGCGTTCCGCTGCGGCGTCGAACCTCGGTGGCTGGCAGGTGAGCCGCACGGTGTTCTTCCTCGCCGCCCTCCTCGGTGCCGTCGCCACCGAGGGCGGCACATTCCCCAACGCCTACAACAAGTTCGTGCCCCAACCCATCCACCTGCCCCCGCACCCAGGGGTATGGCAGGAGCTGTCCTGGCCGCTCGAGTTCCCCTTGGCCCAGAACGAGATGAGCTTCCTGCTCCCCCACTTCCTGAAAGACGGCCGGGGTCGCCTCGACACCTACTTCTCCCGGGTCTACAACCCGGTGTGGACCAATCCCGACGGGCTCTCGTGGATGGAAGTCCTCACGGACACCGACAAGGTCGGCTGCTACGTCGCCCTGACCCCGACGTGGAACGAGTCCGCGTACCTCGCCGACTGGGTCCTGCCGATGGGCCACGCCTCCGAACGTCATGACACCCACTCCTACGAGCAGTACGACGGCCAGTGGGTCGGGTTCCGCCAGCCCGTGCTACGCGCCGCACGGGAACGTCTGGGGGAGACGATCACCGACACCCGCCAGGTCAACCCCGGTGAGGTGTGGGAGGAGAACGAGTTCTACATCGATCTGTCCTGGCGGATCGACCCCGACGGGTCGCTCGGCATCCGCCAATACCACGAGTCACGCGCCCACCCCGGCGAAAAGCTCGGCATCGACGAGTACTACGGGTGGATGTTCGAGCACTCGGTGCCCGGCCTGCCGGAGCGTGCTGCTGCCGAGGGACTGACCCCGCTGCAGTGGATGCGGCGCTACGGGGCGTTCGAGATCACCCGGGGCCAAGGCGCCCTCCACGAGCAGCAGGTTCCCGACGCCGAGCTCGGGGACGCCCACGTGACCCCGCTCGGCCGCGTCTACACCGCTACCCCGAAACCCGACCATCCGAACATCGCTCCGATGGGCGCACCCCACCCTGACGATGCGGGTCGCCGCGCCGTCGGCGTGGAGATCGACGGCGTGGTCCGACGGGGTTTCCCCACCCCGTCCGGGCGGCTCGAATTTTACTCTTCGACGCTCGCCGCGTGGGGGTGGCCCGAACACGCCCTTCCCGGCTACATCCGCAGCCACGTGCACCCGACCAACATGGCCGCCGACCAGATGGTCCTCCTGTCGACATTCCGGCTCCCGACCCAGATCCACACCCGCTCCGCCAACAGCAAATGGCTCGACGAGCTGGCCCACACCAACCCGGTGTGGATCCATCCGAGCGATGCCGCACGCCTCGGCATCGAGCGCACCGGCAACCTTCTCCGGGTGGTGACCGAGATCGGCTACTTCGTCGCCAAGGCATGGATCACCGAGGGCATCCGCCCGGGCGTGGTCGCATGCAGCCACCACATGGGCCGCTGGAAGCTCACCGGCCACGACCACCGCAGTGGTGGCCTCATGGCCACCGTCGACCTGGCCAGGGACGACGCCGGCTGGTCCATGCGCCGCCGGGCCAATGTCGGACCGTACGCGTCGCCGGACCCCGACACCAGCCGGATCTGGTGGAGCGACACCGGTGTCCACCAGAACCTGACTTTCCCGGTCCACCCCGACCCCATCTCCGGCATGCACTGCTGGCACCAGGCCGTGCGGGTCGGGCCGGCCCAGCCCGGCGACGCCCACGGCGACATCGCCGTCGACACCGCCAAGGCCCGCGACGTCTACCGCCAGTGGATGACCGGGACCCGACCGGCCGGGCAGGTCTCCCCAGACGGCACCCGGCGCCCGGCGTGGCTCATGCGTCCGCTCAGACCGGCGCCAGACCTCTTCCGCCTGCCGGCCGCCATACCCCGTGCAACATGACGACCACCCCGCCGGGCACCAGGGCCAACACCGCCTCGTCGCACACGGCCCGCTGGGAGTTGATCCGCGCGCTTGCCGCAGTGTGCGACACACCCGACGCCGCCGCAACCGCGTCGCGTGCCCTCGGACTGGGGCACGCTGCCGGCGACCAGCACACCCAGGTGTTCGTGCTCAGCTGCCCGCCACGCGCCGCCATCCACCTCGGACCCGAAGGGAAGCTCGGCGGGGAGGCACAAGACCGGGTCGCCGGGTTCTGGCGGGCCATAGGGCTCGACCCGGGGACCGAGCCCGACCACCTCTGCTACCTGCTGTCGCTGTATGCCCACCTCGGTGAATCCGGCGATGCTGCGCTGCGGGCCGGGACCCGAAGCGCAGTGGAGCGGATGCGTCACGCCTTGCTGTGGGAGCACCTTTGGCCGTGGGTTCCCGGCTATACCCGAGCAGTCGAGCAGCTCGACGTCCCCGTCATCTCCGCATGGGCCCGGCTGACCCGACAGGTCCTTACCGCCGAGCTCGAAGCCGGCGTGGGCGCAGCAGCTGGTGCCTCGCCCCTCGCATTGAGAGAAGCCCCACCACCGATGCGCACGGACAACGATCTGAGCGACCTCCTCGGCGGGGTCGTGGCCCCGATACGTACCGGGATCGTCCTCACCCGTGAAGCACTGGCCGGAGCGGCCGGGGCGATCGGGATCGGCTACCGCATCGGTGAACGCCGGTTCGCGCTCCGAGCCATGCTCGAACAGGACCCGCCCGCCACACTCGCCTGGTTGCGGAGCGAGGCCCGGCGCTGGGCAGTCCGGCACCACCGATCCGGCGACGACACCTGCAGCCAGTGGTGGTCCAGGCGGGCCTGGCACACCGCCACCGTCCTTGGCAGTCTCACGAGGTCAGCCGGCGCCATCCTCGTCGGCGCTGACCGGCACAGCGACCCCTGATCGAGACGACACACCCGGTGGCCGTACCCGGGACCGAAGGCGCCATACAGCTCCCCAAGCAACGGGGACGGCCAGTGCCG
>JAJYAB010000070.1 GCA_021779775.1 Actinomycetes bacterium | reverse complement strand
CGGTGGCGGCGGTGGCGGTGGTGGTGGTGGTGGTGGTGGGAAGCGCGGCCGTGGCTGACCCCCGAAGCTGCGAGGAAACGCTGACTATCCCGGCCATCGTCGATACCGGACCGTTCATCGAGACCGACTTGGAAGAGACGCCGCTGATCCAGATGGACTCGCTCTGGAAGACCTATGGCATGGGAGCCTCGACCGTGCATGCCTTACAAGATGTGGACCTGACGATCACCGCCGGCGAGTACGTGGCCATCATGGGCCAGTCTGGCTCGGGAAAGTCGACGCTCATGCATATCCTGGGCTGTCTCGACGTTCCTAGCTCGGGGTGCTATTTCCTCGATGGCCACAATGTCCAGGATCTCGATGATGCGGCTCTGGCGGCGATTCGCAATCGACGGATCGGCTTCGTGTTCCAACAGTTTCATCTCCTGGCTCGCCTCTCTGCACGCCGCAATGTTGAGCTTCCGCTGGGTTATGCCGGCGTCACCTCGAGAAGTGAGCGGATCGATCGGGCAAAGCGTGCCTTGGACGCCGTCGGCCTCGGCGACCGGGCAGACCACCGGCCAGGCGAGCTCTCGGGCGGCCAGCAGCAGCGGGTGGCCATCGCTCGAGCGCTCGTCACCGAACCGGAGACCGTGCTCGCCGACGAGCCGACCGGAAACCTCGCGGGCGACCAATCCGCTGAGATTCTCTCACTGCTCGACGGCTTGTGGGCAGGAGGGCGGACCGTCATCCTGATCACCCATGACCCGGGGGTTGCTGCGCACGCCCGCCGGCAAGTTCGGGTCCAAGATGGCCGGGTCATCAGCGAGGAATCGACCAGATGAACCTGCTGATGACCCTACGCACTGCGGTCGAGAGTCTCGTCGAACGCCGACTGCGCACGGCGCTCACCACTCTTGGGATCCTCATCGGGATCGCCGCGGTCATCCTCACGGTCGGTCTTGGTGAGGGCGCCCAGGCCCGCGTCACCTCGGAGATCAATGCGCTCGGGACCAACCTCCTCGTCATCTCCCCTGGTTCTGCTGCGACGGGGCCGGTCCATGGAGCGCTCGGGTCGGCGAGCAACCTGACCCTCGCCGACGCCAACGCGCTTGCCTCGCCGCTCGACTGTCCGGACATCGCCCAGGTCGCACCGGTGCTGCAAAGCAGTCAGATGCTCACTGCAGGCTCCAACAACTGGACGGCACCGGTGATCGGCACGACCGCTTCATACCTGGCGGTTCGCAACCGCCAGGTCGTCCTCGGCAACGGGCTGACGTCCAGCGAAATGGGAAGTGCTTCACGCGTCGCGCTCATCGGTACCCAGGTGGCGGCCAGTCTGTTTCCCAGTACCTCCCCTGTTGGAGAGATCACGGATATAGCCGGCATTCCCTTTACGATCGTGGGCGAGCTCAATCCCGCCGGCTCGTCGGCGAGCACGAACCAAGACAACCTCGCTGTCATTCCGATCTCGACGGCCGAGCAGCTCTTCGGTCGGACCGGCCCGTTCGCGAACAGCCTCTCGGGTATCTTGGTCTCCGCCTCCAGCTCTACGACTATGGGCCCTGCCTACAGTGAGGCCTCCAGTTTGCTACTGCAGCTTCACCATGTAAGCCGGCCGTCGCTGGCGGACTTCACCATCACGCCACAGACCAGTCTGCTCTCGACGGCGAGCTCGGTGACGCACACCCTCACTATTCTCTTGGCCGGTGTGGCGGCAATTGCCCTCCTCGTCGGCGGGATCGGCGCGATGAACATCATGCTGGTGTCGGTGACCGAACGTATTCCCGAGATCGGTCTGCGCAAGGCGCTCGGCGCCACCCGCAGTGCCATCCTCCGACAGTTTCTCCTCGAAGCAGTCCTGATCGGCGTGGCAGGCGGAATCTTCGGCGTGGGACTCGGACTCGTCGGAATTGTCGTACTTCCTCACTTACTCGGGACCTCCCTCGTCGCCTCGTCACTGGCCATTGTGGGTTCACTCATCGTCGCCACGGCGATCGGTCTCGTGTTCGGCGTCTACCCGGCCATGCGAGCGGCCCGGCTTTCACCCATAGCCGCCCTACGCAGCGAGTGAAGGCTCGTTCGGGGCAGTTGATTATCCGCGCCTGCCAAGTACCAAGGAGAACGACGTGACCAACAGGTTCAGGAAAAGGACAGCTTTCTTCGCTCTGGTGGGGGTGGCTTTGCTCGCCGCAGCCTGTTCTTCCAGTCCGGCGCCCTCTTCCACGCCAGCAACGAAACCTCACACGCCAAAAGCGTTAACTGGCGTTGTGACTTCTCTCGGTTCGTCGAGCCTAGCGGTGAGATCCCGCAGCGGAACGAAAACGATCACTCTCGAGCACTCCACCAAGTACACCAAGAGCCATGTCAGCGTGACGGAATCTAATCTCTCCATTGGAGAGCGCGTCAGGGTGCGCCTGGTGCCTGGTGACTCCACGGCCACCGCGGCCGCCATTTCGATCCTGGCCTCCAGTCTTTCGGGGACCGTGAGCGCGCTCACCCCTAATGGGTTCACCGTGACTACCCGATCGGGCGTCGCGCACGCGATCACCATTTTGCCTACTACGAGCTACCGCCAAGGCAAGATCGGGGCCAACGCATCGAGTCTCCAATCGGGAGCGAAGGTCAGAGTGAGCGGTACCATCGAAGCGAACGGGTCGATGGTGGCCGGCAGCGTGAATGTCCGGTAGCGAGGCGTTCCGATGACATCGAGGTCGTGCAGCGGTCGGTTGCTGTAGAGGTTCGAGGCTGATCCGCACTTTGGGTGTGCTGTCTGCGGCCCGTGTCTCGGACCACCGTCCGTGATGGTACTTGTGCTCCAGCTTGGTCAGGAGGATGGCCCGGACTCCGGGGATTGACCACCGGACACCGACGTCACTCCGACGGTTCATCTCCCGCATGACCCGCTCCAGGACACCGGTGCCGACGTCGGGGCGACCCTTGTGGCCGGTGCGGTGGCGCTGGTGGCGCCCACTGGTGTCAGCGCCCAGTATCGTAGAAAACGATAGTTAGTATCAGATATAGCTGTTTGACAGATGGAAGCTCGGATGGGCAGAGTGGAGTTGCGATCCCGCGCGAGGTGGGATGCCCAAGCGGATAGAGGTCCTGCGATGGCGCAGAACACCCCCACGCTGTACGTCTCAGTGGTGGCAACCTCCCCGGCAGCGACGTGGCGAGCCCTGCGCGTTCCCGCCGAGGTCCCCACTGCGCACGGCACGCTCCTTACTTCAGGCTTGGCCTTCGGCACGGCCGTAGGCCCACACGAGGCTGGGCGCGGGGCACATGCCCGCTTGGCCGTGTTCCCCCGGGTTCTGGGAGGATCGGTCGATGTGGAGATCGAGCTGTCCCCGTGGTCCGACGACCGCATCGAGGTGGGCATCCGCCCCCGCGGCCGGCTTCCCCTGCTGGTCAGCGAGCGCCGGTACCGGCAGGCTGTGAAGGCCGTGCTCGACGAGCTGGCCAGCGAGCTGGAGCTGCAGGGCATCATGCTCGCAGCGTCCACAGCGCGAGCCAGCGTCTGACGCCAGGCCGCATCTGACCGAGATCCTCGACTTGGCCAGTTCCTGACCCTTCCCGGGAGCCGAAGTACGTGAATGCGGGGATGGTGGACGACGCCCATGGCGTCGGTCCCGGCGACCGGTACGCTTCGCTCCATGGAGGGGGCCGCAGAACCAGGGGAGCGGCCCGTCCGCCCGGGATGCTGCTCGCCCAGCCAAAGCGCCACCAGCCAAGGCGCCAATCCTGACGCGGGCTGGTGAGCGCTCGGTGCTCGACACCTGGCGCGCCTACGAGCCGTCGCGTACCTCGGTGGCCGTGCCGGCACGGACGAGCGTGTGGGCCTGGCTGCTCGGTGGTACCGGGCTGGCACTGGTGGCGGGCCTGTCGGCGTCAGGGTGGCGCCAAGCGCTGGGCATGCTCGCCGGAGCCGCCGGAGTGGCGGTCGGGACGCTGCTGGCTGTGCTGTGGCGCCAGGTCGGCCAGGCTTTTCCCCGGCTTGCCGTCCACGCCACACTGATCCTTGCCGGTGCCGCGCCGCTGGTCATCGCCGGCCACCTGGCGCGCCAGGCCGAAGCGACAGCGGTGCTGTCGCTGGTCGTAGTGCCGGCGGCGTTGTGGGCCACCTGGACCCCCGTGCGGTGGTCGATGCCGATGCTCCTGCTCCTCTGCACCGGCGTCGACGTGGTCGTGGTCACCGCCCCTCTCCAGCGCGGGGGCGTGGTCGCCCCGGTGATGGACGTACTTCTCCTGGCAGCGGGGACCTGGGCCGGAACGTCGGCTGCCCGGGTCCATGGCCTCACGCTGACCGATCCGACCACCGGGCTGCCCAACCTGGCGGCATTCGAGCTCGTCATGGAGCGCCAGGCGGCGCTGAGCCGTCGTTTACATCGTCCGCTGGCCCTGGTGGTGGTCGACGTCGGCGATCTGCTCGATCGGGAGGCGCCGTCGGGCTCACGAGCCGCCGTGGACGCCCTATTGCGAGGGCTCGGCGACCGCTGGTCGGCCGACCTTCGCGGTGCCGACGTCCTGGCGCACCTCGATGGCGGCGAGTTCGTGCTGGTGCTGCCCGACTGCGGTCCGCCAGCGACGGCTACCGTGGTCCGCCGCCTGCTCGAGGTTGCCGGAGGATGGGGAAAGGCCGGGGCCACTGGCTTCCTGGCCGCCGACACGTTCGGCTCCGCGCTCGACCGGGCTCGGCGCTCGAGCACCCAGGCGGCCTGGCTGGCGAGCGATGAGATGGTCGTCCGCTCGGCGGACGGTGACGTGGCTTCGACTCTGGCTGACCTGGCCGGAGATCCCGGCGCCGTCACCCCGCCGGCGCCGCCTGCGGGGTGAACGATGTCTGGCAGGGCTGCCCACCGACCGGGCTGACCACCACCGTCACACGCTGGCCTGCCGGCGGGCTGCCCAAGGTGATCGGCACGTAGGCCCTGCCGGTGACGTCGGCCTGCACCGTGTAGCTCGTCGGCCCCTGGCCGTACTCGATGCGTGCCGTCACGGACGCTCCGGCCGGCGCAGCAGACACCACGACCTCGTCGCCGCTGCCGTCGGCTGGCGTGGTGTCCAACATGCTGGCGATGCAAGGCGCACCCGATGCGATGGTGCTCCCGGAGCCGGGCAGCCCGCCCCCGCCAAGTTGGCCTCCCGGTGTGGAGGTCGCGCCGGGCACGACACTGGTGCCATGTCCGGTGCCGGAACCCCCGGATCGCCCCGGTGACGGTGCAACGCCCGCACCCCCGCCGGTCTGAGCACCCGACGCGGCTGGCGCGACCGGGCGCGAACCGGGCGTCACCCGACCGGCGGTGGCCAGCGCCACGAAACCGAAGACGAACCCGCCAGCCATGACGACCACTGCCGTGGTCAGCCACCAGGGCGACCGGCGCCGCGGGGGACGGTGGATCGCCGGGACGTCACCGAGCCCGGCGTGCGATCCGCTGAGCGCCATCTCCCACAGCGACGTCCCCGCAGGGAAGGTGTCGAGGACCTCTTCCGGCGAGGGCAGGTGACGCTCCGGCGCGGGGTCGGCCATGCGGCTCCCTCTGGACGGCTCGTTGTCGTGGACGGGTGAACGCCCAGGTTACAAGGGACAGGTGCGACGGCAACAGGGCGGTGGCGAGCGCTACGCCTCCTGCGCAGGATCGGTGGTGTTGAGCCGACCGTGTTTCACCTGTTCGGAGGAGTCTCCGACATGACAGAGCAGCACGTCTCGCGCTGCAGGATATCGAGACGACCGAGGGCACCGCATGTGAAGTCGAAAGCCGGCCGGACGAACGGCCCCGAGCAAGGTTTCACCCTGGTCGAGCAGGTGATCGCCCTCGCCGTGGTGGCAATCGTGCTCGTGCCGATCGCCGGCATGGTCTACTCGGGAATGGCCGGCGCGGCGTCGTCACGCCACGTCGGCGACGCCACCGGGCTGGCCAGCGCCCAGCTGGCCCACGCCGGTGCGATCCCCTACCAGGATCTCGGCTTCTACGGCGACCAGCCGGGCGTGGTCAGCACCTACCAGGGCCAGCAGACGGTGGTCCTGGCTGCCACCACACCCTCCGGCGGGACCCCGCAGGTCGTCCCCGTCCAGTCCACCACCGTCGGCACCGTCAACTACACCGTCGACACCGCTGTCGTGTGGGCCGACGCCGCAGGGCCCTCAGGCCCCTACCCCCAGGCGTACAAGCGGGTCTACGCGGTGGTGTCGTGGCACGAGGGCACTGGGACGGAACAGGTCACCGAGAACACGCTCGTCTACCCGGGCAGCATCGGCCCGTACACCGGGCCGGGCAGCCAGTCCCCCGACAACCCGGTCACCTCGGTCTCCGATCCGGCCGGCCTGGGCGCGTCGGTGCCCAGCGTGCCCGGGAGCCCGACCGATCCGGGGGCCACCGAGGTCGACCTCAGCTGGAGCGCCCCCGGCAGCGATCCCGGCTACTACGTCGTGGAGTGGGCAACCGCCCCGAACGTGCTGCCGGCCGCCGGCACGTCGGGCACCGGAGGCCCCGGCAGCAGCGGCATGTTCCAGTCGAGCCCCCACGAGCCGGGCACCGCCACGGTGTTCGCCGTGCAAAGCCTCACGTCGTCGACCCAGTACTGGTTCGAGGTGGTCGCCTGGACTTCGACCGGCACCAGCTGGGCGGTTTCGACCTCCCAGGTGACCGCCACTACGGACCCGCCGCCGTCCGACCCACCATGCACCATGTCCGGGCTCACCGTGACCGGAGCGTCGTCCGGCAACACCGGCAAGACGTACCTGAGCCGCTCCGGGTCCATGTCGGAGAACCTCGACCTGGTGGTCGGTTCGACCGGCTCGTGCACCGGGGCCACCGTCACCGTCGTCGGTGCCGCGCCGGGCGGAGGCACCGACCCCGGATCGCCCTACGCCCTGGCCGGGTCCGGTTCGCAGTGGACGGCGACCGTGCCGAGCGCCGGGCAGAGCACGTGGCCGACCGGTCAGCACACGTTCACCGTGGAGCTGAACGCCACGCCAGTGGCCCCGCCGCTGGCCCAGAGCCTGGTGGTGTGCAGCTATATCGCGCCGGGGCAGCGCTCAGGCGCCCAGAACCAATGTTGACGCGGACGGGGCGAACCCGGGTCGTACGGGGCGAAGGTGGGTTCACCCTGGTCGAGCTCCTGACGGCCACCGCCGTCTCACTCATCATCTCTGTGGCGCTGCTGGCGGTGATCCCGACCTTCATGACGGCCGAGGTGACGACGTCACGCAGTGATCAGGCGGCGGCATCGGCCCTCGGTGCCCTGACGTCGCTTCAGCACGACATCCAGTCCGCCGATCCCCTCGACGTGCTGGCCACGGTCGCCGCGTACGACCACGAGCTGCAGGTCGACCTGCAATCCGGCGGCTCCACCGTCACCGTCACCTGGGTCTACGACCCGTCGTCGGGCGAGCTGACCCGCCAGGTGGGGACGGCTCCGGCGGTGGTCGAGCTGACCGGCGTCACCGACGGCCCGAACCCGGTCTTCATCTACTTCGGCCAGCACGGGCAGAACCTGGCGGCCCAGTCGTCGGTCACCCCGGCCGGCGTCGTCGATTGCACCACGCTGGTGCAAGTCGACCTGTCGGTGGCATCCGCGCACGCCGCTGCGGACGTGTCGACCACCAGCGTGCAGCTGGAGAACCGCAGCCCCTCGGTGGTGACGTGCGGATGACCGGCGGCCGCTCGGAGGAGGGCGCGCTGGCCGTCGTGCTGGCCATCATGACCGTCATCGCCCTGTTCGCCACCGTGCTGGTCACCGGCGTGGCGGGCGACATCAGCAACGTGGACTCGGCAGCCAACATCCAGCAGGCCCGGGCGCTCGCCCAGGCCGGCGTGTCCGACGCGCTGTTCAGGATCGATCAGATGGGCGGCACCACGAGCAGCTTCTGTGTGGGCCCGGCACCCCAGTGCACCGTGGCGTCGGTGCCCGGCGCCCCGGGCGTCGAGTACGCCGCCAGGGTCGATCCGGCCGACCCGAACACCTTCACGGTGTCGTCGCAGGGCGTGTACGCCGGGAAGCGCTACGCCGTGAAGGCGACGGTATCGCGGGTTCCCGCCTATCCGACGGCGGTGTTCGCCTCGTCGGGCATCACCATCGAAGGCTCGTCCAGCAACATCAACGTCGTCGACCAGTACGGGAACGTGGTCGACGGCGCCGATCTGGGGAGCGACGGGGTGATCACCTGCCACGGGAGCGGAACGTATGGCAAGCAGCAGATCACCTACGGCAGTGGGCAGGACCAGTCGTGCCCCAACTGGACCGACTCGACCATCATCTACGCACCGCAGCAGCCACTG
>JAJYAB010000069.1 GCA_021779775.1 Actinomycetes bacterium | reverse complement strand
CATCCCGTACCTGCGTAGCCAGGCGCTCGCCGCACAGAGCGCCAACATCAACGGGATATCCGGCGCCACCTACACGAGCGAAGCCTACGCCACGTCGCTGCAGTCGGCGCTCAACAAGCTCCACGTGAAATAAGCCGGCCGGAGGCGGGCCGGGGCCGCAGCGCCCAGCTCTGCTAGCTTCGCCGGCAGCTCCCGCCGACATTGCAGCTCCCGCCGACATTGCGAGGTCCCATGATCCGGTTCAGCGTCCTCTACCCGACCACCGAAGGCGCCACCTTCGACCACGACTACTACCGCGACAAGCATGTGCCGCTGGCCTGCAAGACCTGGGGCCTTTCCGACGCCACCATCGACAAGGGCATCAGCGGCCCCTATGTCGCAGCAGTGCACTTCACGTTCGACTCGATGGATGCGTTGGGCGCCGCCATGGGCGCAGCAGACACCGGTGCGGTGCTGGCCGACGTCGCCAACTACACGACCATCACGCCGGTCATGCAGACCAGCGAGATCGTCGGCTGAGCGCAGCGGGTCGGTTCCCGGGCACGATGCCGCCCGGCTGACCGAGCTGGCTGACCGAGCTGGCAGGTCGGCACTACCCGCGGTCCCTGGTCCCCGGCCCGAGCCCGGCAGCCTCACCTGGGTATGCGCAGCCCATGATCCGGACCGGGGGGTCTTTTGCCGCCGGCTGACCAGCGGGTGGTGCCCTTCCGCAGGCAGGCGGTCGGTTCGGCATCTGCCGTTGCCCTGGTGGTGGTCCTGGGAGCGATCATGCTCCCGCTTCGAAGCCATCTGAGCGTAGCGACCACCGCCCTGGTCCTGGTGGTGCCGGTAGTCGTCGGTGTGGCAGTCGGGGGGTTCGTCCCGGGGATCGTCGCCACGGCGACCGGTTTCTTCGTCTACGACATCGTCTTCATCCCGCCGTACTACACCTTGGCGGTCGGCGCGGCACAGAATTGGGCGGCGCTCGGCGTCTACGCGGTCGTGATGGTGGTGGTTGCCCAGGTGGTGGCCCGGCTGAACGCGGCACGAGCCGAGGCCCAGCTGCACGCCGTCCAGGTACGGCGGCTCTTCGACCTCTCCGAGCTGCTCGTCCGGGAGTCGTCGGTGCCGGAGCTGTTGGAGACGATCGTCACGGCGGTGCGAGAGGCGTTCACCCTGGACGGCGCCGGCCTCCTGCTGCCGGTGGGCGAGCATCTCCAGCTGGTTGCCTCGGCCGGTATGCCGCTGTCGGAGCTGGAGCTGCACCAGCTGTCTGCCGACGCTCGCACGCCGGTGAGCGTGGAGAGCGCGGTAGTCCAGCGGGGAGCGGTCCAGGTGGTGGCGTTGGCCACCTCCGGACTCCCGATCGGCCTGCTGGCCCTGCGAGGGCTCCCGGGAACGAGGAAGGACCACGACCTGCTGCGGGCCTTCGCCAACCATCTCGCCCTGGCGTTGGAGCGTGCCGAGCTGCGAGAGCAGGCCGTGCGGGCCCAGCTGCTGGAAGAGGTCGACCGGCTCCGGCGCTCGCTCATCGGCGCCGTCTCCCACGATCTGCGCACGCCCTTGGCGACGATCAAGGTCTCGACGTCTACCTTGCTCGACCCCGACGCTCCGGTGAGCAGGAACGATGCCCACGAGCTCGTCGGGCTCATCGACGTGCAGGTGGGCCGCCTGGACAGGCTGGTGTCGAACCTGCTCGACATGACCCGGATCCAGTCGGGGGCGCTGGAGCTCCGCCGGCGGCCCACGGCCGTCGTCGAGCTGGTGGACGAGGCGCTGTCGGTGCTCGGCCCTTCGCCCGAGCTGGAGCGGGTGGGGTGGCAAGCACCGATGGACCTCCCGCTGGTCGACGTGGACCACGTCCTCATCTGCCAGGTGCTGGCCAACCTCATCGACAACGCCACCCGCTACGCGCCGGAGGACACACCAGTGACGATCTCGGCGTCGCGGGCGCCGGGCGGTGTCGTCGAGGTGGCCGTGACAGACCGCGGGCAGGGCGTCCCCGCAGACGAGCGCGCCAGCGTCTTCCAGATGTTCAATCGCCGCGAAGCCGGTGGCCGAGGCGGCCTCGGCCTGGCCATCGCACGGGCGTTCGTCGAGGCACATGGCCAGCAGATATGGGTCGAGGACACCAGCCATGGGGGGGCGCGCTTCGTCTTCACCCTTCCGGGCGCTGGCGCAGCGGCGGCAGACTGACCTGATGGCCAGGGTCCTCGTGGTCGACGACGACCGGGCACTCCTGCGGGCGCTTCGCGTCGGGCTCTCGGCCCGTGGCCACGAGGTGACGATCGCCGTCACCGGCGAGGAAGGGCTGTCCAAGGCGGCACTCGAGCGCCCGGACGTCGTGGTCCTCGATCTGGGCCTCCCCGACCTCGACGGCATCGAGGTGTGCCATCGCATCCGCCAGTGGAGCGATGTGCCGGTCATCGTGCTGTCGGCCACCGGGCTCGAAGGTCGGAAGGTAGAGGCCCTCGACGGCGGAGCCAACGACTACGTGACCAAGCCGTTCGGCATGGCGGAGCTGGAGGCGAGGATCCGCACGGCCGTTCGCAACCGTGGTCCGGGCGAAGCCCCCGAGCGTGACCACCTGGTGGTCGGCACGCTCGAGCTCGACCTCGTGCACCATCACGCGGAGCTCGGCGGGAGCGCCCTCGTGCTGACGGCCAAGGAGTTCGACCTTCTCGCCTACCTGGCTCGCCACGCGGGCAAGGTGTGCACCCACCAGATGATCCTCGGCCACGTCTGGGGAACGGGGTACGGGAGCGAAGCCGAGTACCTGCGCGTCTACGTCTACCGGTTGCGCCGGAAGCTCGGGGACCCTGGCGGCCGGATCCTGCGGACCTCGCCGGGGATCGGCTACTCCCTGGCGGCTGGCTGACCAGCCGGGCCGGCGCTCGGCTGCGCCGCCCGCCAGTCCCGACGGGCAGGCACGTTCAGGAATTGTTCACGCCGATCGGCCGGCGGTTCACACCTGGTTCACGGCGCCGGGTGCAACGTGAGGGCGTGGCTGATCTCATCGTCGTGGTCGGTGTCGTGGTCTTCGTGGGCGCCATGCTCGGGTTGATCTGGGCACTGGAGCGCGTGTGACCGTCGTCCAGGGCCTCCTGCTGGCGCTCTCCGTCGCCGTCTTCGTCTACGTGGGCGTCGCGCTGTTCAAGCCCGAGTGGTTCTGATGAGCTTCTTCTGGACGATCGCCGCCCTGGTGGTCCTGCTCGCCGTCTCCTGGCGCTACCTCGGCTCCTACATGGCCGCCGTCTACGAGGGCCGGGTGGCATACCTCGGATGGCTCGAGCGACCCGTCTACCGCGCCCTCGGGGTCGACCCCGACGCCGAGCAGACCTGGCAGCGCTACGCCGGCGCGTTGGTCGTCTTCTCCGGCGTGGCGATCCTGGTCACCTACGTGCTCATCCGGGTCCAGGGCAGCTTGCCGGTCAACCCCCAGCATCTCGGGGCTGTACCGCCGGCGCTGTCGTGGAACACGGCGGTGTCGTTCGTGTCCAACACGAACTGGCAGAACTACGCCGGCGAGTCGACCATGTCGTACCTGTCGCAGATGGCGGCGCTCACCGTGCAGCAGTTCGTGAGCGCCTCCGTCGGCATCGCCGTGGCGATCGCGCTCACCCGGGGGTTCTCCCGCAAAGGCTCGCCCACCATCGGGAACTTCTGGGTCGACCTCGTCCGCGGGGTGTTCTACATCCTCTTGCCGATCGCCTTCGTCGCCGGTCTGGTGTACGTCGGCCAGGGGGCGGTCCAGACATTGGCCGGTCCGGCGACGATCCATAACGCGCTGACCGGCACCACGCAGGTGGTCCCCCGCGGCCCGGTCGGCTTCATGGAGTCCATCAAGCAGCTCGGCACCAACGGTGGCGGCTTCTTCAACGCCAACGGATCCCATCCCTTCGAAGACCCGACGGGCGTCACGCTGTTCCTGTCGTTCTTCCTGCTGCTGTCGATCCCGTTCTCGCTCACCTACACGTTCGGGAAGATGGTGGGCAGCCTCCGCCAGGGGGCGGCCCTGCTGGCCGCCATGGCGATCATCTTCGGTGTCTGGGTGGGCTTCTCCTCCTATGCCGAGTCCCGACCCAACCCGGCCGTGGCGGCAGCCCATGTGGTGCACCAGCCCCAGGGGAACATGGAGGGCAAGGAGGTCCGCTTCGGACCGCTTCCCACCGCGCTCTACAACATCTCGTCCACGCAGACTTCGACCGGATCGGTCGCAGGCGCCAACGACTCCTTCACCCCCATGGGCGGCTTCGGGCTGCTGACCGGCATGGCGCTCGGCGAGGTCACCCCCGGCGGGGACGGCAGCGGCCTCTACACGATCCTGCTCTTCGCGCTCGTCGCGGTGTTCCTCGGCGGCCTCATGGTGGGGCGAACCCCCGAGTACCTGGGCAAGAAGATCCAGGCCAAGGAAGTGAAGCTGGCCACCTTCGGCGTCCTCGTCATGCCCGTCACCGTGCTGGTGCTCACCGCCATCGCCGTCTCGATCCACGCCGGTCGGGCGGGACCGGCGAACGCCGGGCCGCACGGCTTCACCGAGATCCTCTACGCGTTCACCTCGCAGGGGAACAACAACGGCTCTGCCTTCGCCGGTCTGAGCGGCGACAGCACCTTCTACAACGTCACCGGCGGGATCGCCATGCTGCTCGGCCGCTTCGCCGTCATCGTCCCGTCACTCGCGCTGGCCGGGGTGCTCGCCGCCAAGAACGTCGTGCCCGCAGGGCTCGGCACGTTCAAGACCGACACGCCGCTGTTCACCGGTCTGCTCATCGGGGTGATCCTCATCTTGGGGGGGCTCACGTTCTTCCCCGCCGTCTCCCTCGGACCCGTCGTGGAGCAGCTCAGCCACGGGAAGCTCTTCTGATGGCCGTCACCACCATGGCCCCGCAGCCCGCCCCGCAGCCTCCCGCGGCGCGGGGGGTGGCGCAAGCCCGCGGCCTGTTCGACCGCGAGATCCTTGCCGGGGCGACCATCGGAGCGCTGAAGAAGCTCGATCCGAGAGTGCAGGCCAGGAACCCGGTGATGTTCGTCGTCCTGGTCGGTACCGTGGTCACCTTCGTCGAGGCGATCGCCCATCCGGGCATCTTCACCTGGAGCATCGCCATCTGGCTGTTCCTCACCGTCCTGTTCGCCAACTTCGCCGAGGCCATGGCCGAAGGCCGGGGCAAGGCCCAAGCCGAGACGCTCCGTCGCATGCGGGCAGAGACCGAGGCCCGCCGCATGCTCCCCGACGGTACGGAAGCCCGTGTACCGGCCGCCGAGCTGGTCAAAGGCGACTTGGTGGTGTGCGAGGCGGGCGACCTGGTCCCATCCGACGGCGAGATCACCGAAGGCGTCGCATCGGTGGACGAGTCGGCCATCACCGGCGAGTCCGCGCCGGTGATCCGCGAGTCGGGCGGCGACCGCTCTGCGGTGACCGGCGGGACGAAGGTGCTCTCCGACCGCATCGTGGTCCGTATCACGGCCGAGCGGGGGCAGACCTTCATGGACCGGATGATCGGCCTGGTCGAAGGCGCCAACCGCCAGAAGACCCCCAACGAGATCGCGCTCACCATCCTGCTCGCCGCCCTCACCATCGTCTTCCTGCCGGTCGTGGTGGCCTTGCAGCCCTTCGGCCGCTACGCGGGTGCGTCGGTGTCGGTGGTCGTCCTCGTCTCGCTGCTCGTCTGCCTCATCCCCACCACCATCGGGGCGCTCCTGTCTGCGATCGGCATCGCCGGCATGGACCGCCTCGTCCAGCGGAACGTGCTCGCCATGAGCGGGCGGGCGGTGGAAGCGGCCGGCGACGTGCAGACCCTGCTGCTCGACAAGACCGGCACGATCACCCTCGGCAACCGCATGGCCTCGGCGTTCTTCGCGGTGGGCGGCCACAGCGAGGAGGAGCTCGCCGATGCCGCCCAGCTGGCCTCGCTGGCCGACGAGACCCCCGAGGGTCGGTCCATCGTGGTCCTCGCCAAGGAGCGCTTCGCCATCCGAGCGCGCGACCTCGGCGAAGGGCGTGAATTCATCCCGTTCTCGGCCACCACCCGGATGTCGGGACTCGACATGGGCGGGCGGCGCATCCGCAAAGGTGCCGCCGAATCGGTGTGCCGGTGGGTGGGTGAGCAGGGCGGCACGGTCCCCGCCGGCCTGGACGACACCGTCGAGCGGGTCTCGCGCGCCGGATCCACCCCACTGGTCGTGGCCGACGGCCCGGAGATCCTCGGGGTCATCGAGCTCAAGGACATCGTGAAGGAGGGGATACGCGAGCGCTTCGACCAGCTCAGGGCGGTCGGCATCCGCACGGTGATGATCACCGGGGACAACCCGCTCACCGCGGCGGCCATCGCCCAGGAGGCAGGCGTGGACGACTACCTGGCCGAAGCCACCCCCGAAGCCAAGATGGACCTGATCAAGGCCGAGCAGGAAGGCGGCAGGCTCGTCGCTATGACCGGGGACGGGACCAACGACGCCCCTGCCCTCGCGCAGGCCGACGTCGGTGTGGCCATGAACACCGGGACCACCGCGGCCAAGGAGGCCGGGAACATGGTGGACCTGGACTCGAACCCCACCAAGCTGATCGACATCGTCGAGGTGGGCAAGCAGCTGCTCATCACCCGGGGCTCGCTCACCACCTTCTCGATCGCCAACGACGTCGCCAAGTACTTCGCCATCATCCCCGCGCTCTTCGTCGCCACCTACCCGCAGCTCGGCACGCTCAACATCATGAAGCTCCACAGCACGCAGAGCGCCGTGCTCTCGGCGGTCATCTACAACGCCCTGGTGATCGTGGCCCTCATCCCCCTGGCACTGCGCGGCGTGCGGTGGCGACCCAGCAGCGCGGCTTCCATCTTGCGGCGGAACGTGTGGATCTACGGCGTGGGAGGGGTCGTCGTCCCGTTCGTCTTCATCAAGCTGATCGACCTGTTCCTGACCGCGGTGCGGTGGTACTGATGCTGGCGCATCTCCGGCGATCGTTCGTCGCCTCCATCATCTTCCTGGCCATCTGCGGGCTCGCCTACCCCCTGGCGGGCACGGGCGTCTCGCACCTGCTGTTCGAGCACCAGGCCAACGGGTCGCTGACCGCCGACGGCTCGACGCTCATCGGCCAGACCTGGAAGAGCCCCATGTGGTTCGAGGGTCGTCCCGACGGCACGGTCCTCACCACCGGTCCCGGCGGGATCGTGGTGTCGGGCACCAACCAGCCAGGCCCGCGCTCCAAAGCCCTGGAGCAGGCCGTCGCCAAGCAGGCCGCCGCGCTCGAAAAGAAGGGCATCGTCCCCACGAACGACCTGGTGACCACCTCGGGCAGCCTGCTCGACCCCGACATCAGCCCCGCAGACGCCTACGCGCAGGTGGACGCCGTGGCCAGCGCACGCGGCCTTCCGGTCGGTGCCGTGCGTCGCCTCGTCGCCAAGTACATCCGCCCCAAGGAGCTGGGCTTCCTCGGTGCCGACCACATCGACGTCCTCGAGCTCAACCTCGGGCTCGCTCGGCTCCGGTGAGCAGCACGGAATTCACCGAGTCCTCCACCTGGGGTGGCCGGCCCGTGGCGCGGCGAGTGGTCGACGTCCGGCCACGAGGGCGCGCCGTCGTCACCGGCACCATCCTGGCGACCGGTACCGCCGTCGTGGGCGGGAGCGTCTCGTGCTCGTGCCTGCTCGCCGACAGCACCGGGGAGATCGGCTTGCTCTTCCTCGGGCGGCGCTCGGTCGCTGGCATCGTCGTCCACGCCCGCTGCACCGTCGAAGGTACTGCCAGGATGGAAGGCGACCACCTGGTGCTCTGGAACCCGCTCTACCGCCTCGAGCTTCCCGAGGACCACCAGCTTCCCGAGGACCACCAGGGAGAACCGAGCTCGAACAGCGACCGCCTGCGATGACCGGAACCTCCGAAGCCGTCGAAACCTCCGAAGCCGTCGAAGCTGCCGGCCACTTCCGCATCTATCTCGGCGCTGCTGCCGGAGTCGGCAAGACCTACGCCATGCTCAGCGAGGGCCACCGGCGGCGGAGCCGCGGCGCTGATGTGATCGTCGGGTTCGTCGAAGGCCACGGGCGGCGCTTCACCGAGGAGCTGGTCGACGGGCTGGAGGTCCTCCCACGGCGAGTCGTGGACCACCGCGGAAGCCGCTTCGAGGAGATGGACATCGACGCGGTGCTCGCCCGCCAG
This sequence comes from Actinomycetes bacterium, assembly GCA_021779775.1. GTDB lineage: Bacteria > Actinomycetota > Acidimicrobiia > Acidimicrobiales > UBA8190 > JAJYAB01. Next base: position 170 of record JAJYAB010000069.1, on the reverse strand, counting down.
CCCAAAGTCGCCCTCATCGATGAGCTGGCGCACACCAACGTCCCGGGGTCCAGCCGGCACGAGAAGCGCTGGCAAGACGTGTTGGAGGTCCTCGAAGCAGGCATCGACGTGATCACGACCGTCAACATCCAGCACCTGGAGAGCATCGCCGACGCCGTGGAGCAGAAGAC